>JANLUJ010000501.1:0-7587 GCA_031363425.1 Pirellula sp. | reverse complement strand
GCTTCAGCCCTTGCTCATGCGCATCTTTACGGAGTTGTGCATCGAGATATTAAACCGGCCAATCTGATGTTGGATCCTATCGGAAATATCTGGATTACGGATTTCGGGCTTGCACAGATTCAGAGCGATTCCAATTTGACGCGATCGGGGGATATGCTCGGAACGCTTCGGTACATGAGTCCAGAGCAATCGTCGGGCGGTAAAACACCCATGGACCATCGTACTGATATCTACTCGTTAGGCATAACGTTTTACGAACTGCTGACGCTGCGGCCCGCTATATCGGGCACAGGTTATCAGGAAATTGTTAACCAGATCGCAGTCGAGGATCCCATAAGCCCACGCGGCATCGACCCGAGCATACCGTTTGAGTTGGAAATCATCATGCGCAAGGCAATCGCGAAAAATCCAGTCGATCGCTATGAGACGGCGGAGCTAATGGCGGAGGATTTGCAACGTTGGTTGGATGACAAACCCATCCTTGCAAGACCGCCGACGGTATTGCAACGATTTGCAAAATGGAGAAGACGGCATTCCAGTTTGGTCGCTGTGGCCATGTTCTTCGCCACCCTAGCGGCTCTCGGGCTGGTCGTGACGACCATCGTGGTTTTTAGTGAGCAATTGAAAACGGCGAAAGCATTGGAAAAAGAGAAACAACAACGAGCCATTGCCGAGATTAGTTTTCAGCAGGCGCGTCGCGCCGTTGACACATTCAGTGAACTCAGTGAGACCGAGTTAGCAAATCGTCCAGATCTCAAAGCGCTCAGGCGAGAGTTTTTACAGGCATCGTTAGACTTCTATCAAGATTTCATCGAATTGCGAGGTGACGAACCATCCTTGCAGAATGAACTTTCCGCTGGCAAGCAACGTGTCGGCAAGATAGTGGATGCGCTGACTCGGCTCGATCGATTGGATCCATTGCGTTTGCTTTCCTATCCATCGGTTCAAAAAGAGTTGGGCATCTCTCGGGAAGATGCAGCTGACATCCAAAATACACTTGATAAGGTGGAATTTTCGAAGAATGAAATGCCGGTGGATGATGCCGACAGCACACGCGCAGCAGAACTTTTGACTCAATTTGAAAGTCTTGCCGAAAAGCTCAATGAGTCACAGTGGAGTCGCTTGAGAGAAGTATATCGTCAATTAAAACTCCCCTTTGCATTCAAGTCGATTGAGATCGTCCAGACGCTTGGCTTAACGCAATCGCAACGTCGCGAAATAGGGCTGATAATCGAGCAAGAGCGACCAGATCGCAAAGCAGAAAGGGAAGGAATGAGCGGACCAAGCAAACCGCGATTCGATGGCGGGCCAGGACCGTCTGGCTTCCAGTTTGAACCACCCCCAGCTCTCGATCGATTCAATGAAGGGCCGAGAAGTGGAAGAGGGAGGAGAGGCCCACCACCGAACGACCGCGGTCCCGGGCGTGACCGTGATTTTGACCACAATCTGTTTTCTTCCCAGACCGCAAGGACCGTAGAAAGGATTATCTCAATACTTACACCGCACCAGCAAAGCCTATGGCAAGAGTTGGTCGGCAAACCGTTTCGACTCGAGGATTTCTGACCTACCAATTCCCAGAACATTCGCAAAACTTTTTCTTGGATCCTTGGAACTGGAAAGATATTTTGGCGGAAACTGATGTCCGATAGGTACTAGATAGGTAGCAACGGTCTTGCACGTTTCTGTTCCATCTCACTTTCGGGTTGCCATCGAGTATGTTTCTGAAAAATCCACTTCCACGTCGGCGAATGCTAACGACATCGTTAGCATTTGCAGCCTGCCTCTACACAACCAAGGGCCTTTTTGCAGACCTTTTGAGTTCCCCTTCCTTGACCGAAGGCCCGTTTTACCCTGACCACTTGCCCTTGGATCTGGACAACGACCTGTTGGTAATCAACAACAGCATCACCCCTGCGGTCGGCACAATCACCCAGCTATCAGGCCGAGTTCTCGATTCAAAAGGGGATCCGATCAAAGGTTTGACGGTCGAAATTTGGCAATGCGATGCAAACGAAGTTTATTTGCACTCTCGTGATAGCGGTCCGAAAAAGAAGCAACAAGATCTAAATTTCCAAGGGTTCGGACGATTCGAAACCAGTTCCAAAGGCGAGTACCGATTTCGAACGATCAAGCCCGTGCCGTATCCAGGTCGACCGGCACCTCATATCCATTTCAAGATCGAGAGCTGCTAACGACGCAATTGATGATCCGCGGTCACGAAGGAAATAAACGAGACGGAATCTTTGCAGAAGCAGGTGATGCGATTGATCAAGAACTCATTCAAGCTGACTTCCTGCCTATTCCCGATTCGAAAACGGGGGACTATTACGCGAAATTTGATATCGTTCTAGGGAGGACGCCAGAGGACAAGCACTAATCTTAGATGGCACGGCGGTTACGGCCGCGATTTTGCGCATAAGCCACTGACGCTAGACTCTAACCCACAATGGAACGAAAAACTACATCATGAAACAATCAAGAACGCCATCGTCAATAATTGTCATCGTGTTCGCAATCGGTTTAGCTTCCCTTGCATCCGCGCAGCCACCTGGAGGTGGTCCGGGCAGAGGAGGTCCAGGGGGGCGCGGTCCAGGGGGACCTGGGCGTGGAAGCTCCAATGCAGCCGCGACACTTGAAGCCTTCGTCGCTAAATGGTTGAGTATGGACGAGAATTCCGACGGCAAATTGTCGAGCGAAGAGCTAAAAGATGATCGCCTCAAACATCTATTCAAAGCAACCGATAAGAATTCGGATGGGATCCTGACGCAGGAAGAGATGAAAGTATTGTTCGAAACGACTAGCTCCGCCGGTGGCCGTGGTGGTCCGGGCGGACCTGGTGGCCCCGGTGGACCTGGCGGTCGCGGTGGGCGTCCCGATGGGCCCCCGCCAATCCCCCGATAGTGGATAACTTCTCTTCTTGCAAAAATCTCATCTTGGAATCACAAACCCTTTTTACGTTGGTGTCCCATTCGGGAAGGAAAAAATCATGAGAGTGCCCTGTTCGATCGCCCTAGGCCTGCTGGCCGGATTCTTTGGCTCTGAAGTCGCAATGGCTCAACGACCGGGAGGAGGTGGCGGCGGGTGCAATCGTAGTCCGTCACCGGGCTCCGGCTACTCTAATAGCCAGTCACCGCTTGCATCGCAGTACTCGCCCCAGTCCTACCTGCAACCGAATTATCAACAACAAGTCTACATGCAAAGGGCCTACGCGCAGCAAGCTTATATGCAGCAGCAGATGGCGTTTATGCAGGCTTCCGCGGAAAGTGATCGGCAAATTCAAGCTCGAGAAGCTGAACGACTTGCCAATCAGAGAAAGATGGCTGATGCGAGACGGTCGTTAGATGAAAAGAAACGCGCGCAACGTGCTGAAAAACTGGCCTCGAATAAGACGACTAAGACAGTTAATTGAACTTCATCTCCTTTGGGTAGCCAAAAAGCCCGAACGATCCACCGGTCAAACCGGTGGGATTCAAAAATACCGCAGGCTTGTCCTGCTGAATTGTTCTGCTTCCATGCTAAACAAAGCAAACGGCCCTCCCTCGTTTCTTGCAAGCGTCGAATCGTGAAAAAACATCCTAGGGTGGTTTGCGCAATAGCCCGAGTTTTGTATTTCGCATGATTCACACGGCCCAGGGGGCCATGCTACGATTTCCTCAACGAGGCCTATTTTGTCGACTTTAGCACCACCCATGCAAACGGGTTCGCCCATCCAATGGGAAAGACCACGTAAAGAGTTGCCCAAACGAAGACGCAAAATATTTTTGTGGCTTTTCGATCTCCGAATGCGAATGCCTGAAGAATCGGTTTCGTCCCTCACGAGTCTTTGTGTGCATGTTGTGTTGGTTTTAATATTGGCATTGTTATCGACTTCGATCCAAGTCGGGCTTCGACCTCTCCTGATCCTCAACTCCGAGACCGAGTCCAGTCTTGCATCATTAGAAATCGTTACCATCGATGCCGGATCTACATCTATGGATTTAGAGCCTACCGGATCCGTTGCGGAAAAGGTAAACAGTTTTGAATTGAACGTTGCCGATCCCACTCGAACGCTTGCGAAAATCGTTTCACCAACGTCCGATTCCGAAGTTATGCCTAGGCCTTTACTGCCAACAGAATTGTTCTCGACTCATGCAACTGAGACTTCTCCGAAGCCTAATGCCAATGCGTCCACACTCTTTGCATCAAGTTCATTGGAGGGTCGTTCGTCTGTCAATCGTAAACGGTTGGCCATGCAGAACGGTGCCAGCAAAGAAAGCGAGGCCGCGGTCGACGCCGCGTTGATTTGGTTTGCCGCGCATCAGGCCGTCGATGGTTCTTGGAGCACAGAAATGTCTGACAAACCGTGCAATGGCCGATGCCGACATGGGACAATAGAAATAGGCTCGCCCAAACGGATTGCGGCAACGGGACTCGCTCTCTTGTGCTTTTTGGGCGCTGGCCATACCCACAAACAAGGCGACTATCGCGACGTGGTCTACAAAGCTATTAACTACCTTACCAATGCGATCAAAACGAACCTACCGAACGCACGTGATTTTAGACCCAACGGACGATTCTTGGCTGACAATGCTCCATATGAAATGTACGAACATGGAATTGCCGTCCTCGCCATGTGCGAAGCCTATGAGATGACTGCTGACTCCATACTACGGATGCCTTGCGAAGTAGGCATCGACTTCATTCAAAGGTCGCAACATCCCGACGGATCATGGGGTTATCGGCCAAGCACTTCGGGCGATCTCTCTATCGTGGGTTGGCAAATGATGGCCTTGAAGAGCGCAAAAAAAATTGGATTCAAGGTTCGATCTGAAGTGATTCAACGCATGGACAAGTTTCTGGACAGCCAACAAAGCGAGAGTGGCTCCTACTACGGTTATCGTTCCACGCAGAAGGAGGCCTGCACCACATCCATTGGATTGCTTATTCGACTATACCGTGGCTGGTCGCGAACGGACCCTCGCATACTCAAGGGGACACAGTACATTGCTGACCTAGGACCATCTAGCGATGGCATCTACTACAACTATTATGCGACGCAACTACTCTTTCACATGAAATTCGAGAAATGGGCTCAATGGAACGTCACGAACCGAGATTACTTGGTAAGAGAACAAGCCAAGGAAGGACATGAAAAGGGGAGTTGGTACTTTGGTCGCAGCCACTTCAATGAAGTGGGTGGACGATTGTATTGCACGGCCATGGCGACGCTTACCCTAGAGGTCTACTACCGTTTTATGCCGATATATTCCGAAATCGAAGCAGACGCCTTCGAATTGTAAGTCGACGTTTCGTAGGTCACTCCTGCCGAGAGTGAGGCAGCGTTCTCTAGGGTATGTTCAGCTTGAATTCAGACTCTTGCCAGAATGCTGCTCGTCGCGACAAAACGGGTTATACTTTGGTGATGGAAATGCCCAGATCAAGATATAGCCGCACGAAGATTCCGTTTGCCGTCGGCGGTATCTTACTCTTGTTTGTCTGGCCTTGTTTCGCCGAGGGGCCGTCCGATTCAATGGGTGATCGCTTGGACGGGAAAACGATTGCCGAACGGAGTATGGCCATCTTGAAATTCGTTGCTGCCTATCAGCCCACTGCAAGGGAGGAGAACGACCCCAAACTTTCGGCAGCAGCCTATGCGGCTCGGTTTGTATTGAACGTCGATGTCGCATATGCCATCCAAAGGCTAGATTCAGCCGTGGACTCTCGTATCTCGCTGGCGGAACGAGGAAATGGCAAGACATATGGGCCAGATTCTTCTGAGAAAACTGCGTTGGATCCATTTGATAAGGCTGCCCTAGTCAACACCTACTTTCTCGCCAAAGGAAAAATCCCGATCGCGACAGCAGAGAAGATTCGCCGATATGTCGCGTTTTGGAAACACAAAACATGGACAGGGTACGGCGCACTCAACTATCGGTTGATGCAGGATGGATCGGGCTTCCTCGCGGCAGAGGAATGGCCAGAACTTGTAGATGCCGATGGCCAAAACGCAACCGAAATCAAGCTGGCGACTCGGACCAGACTCGTCGCCTACTTCGATGAGATTTGCAAGAAGAATTGCTCCGAATATGGATGCCCTATCTACACCGCCGTGAACTTATCGGCCGTTCGAATGCTGGCCGAATTCGCCCGCGATGAGGATCTTCGGAATCGTGCAAAGATCACATTGGATGCGATGATGATGGACATCGCTTGCTCGTGGAACCGAGGACTCAACATCGGTACCGCATCGCGAGCCAAGAATTGGATATCGACCGATACAGGCTTAGACAACATGGGTCCCACGGCTGCTGCTGCATGGGTTTGGTTCGGGGCACCTCGATCGATAGCCAACTCTGGAATCGGCTGGAGCCATTCGTTTTGGATGGCGACGCCAGGCCAATATCAAGTGCCAGAGCTGATTGTCAACATAGCCAACAACCGTGAAAAACCATCCTTGTACCAAGGTTCGGTGGTAGCCCTAAAGGACATGCATGTTCGACGCACGACGTATCACTCCACCCACTATGGATTGTGTAGCCAATGGGATCATCCCAAGGCGCCCACCTCGGCGCTTTACAAAGAGTCCAGGCGCAACATGCTGAAGTGGGAATCCGAGAAACCATCATCGACCTTTGCCGTTTGCATGGAAAATCCGAGAAGGCCTTATGCGCTGAAAGAAAACGTTGCCAATCCGCTGGGTTATGGCGAAAATCCATTCAGCCAGGTTTTGCAAAGCATGGGCACGATGATCGGCGTTTACAATGTTCCAGAAGACTACCCATACCACAAAATGTATGTCCCATTCACGACGCGAGGAGCGATCGTCCTAAGATGCGAAAAAGCCGGATGGGTTTTCTGCCACAACGGTTGCATGCTGATGGCCTTTCGAAGCATCAAGCCCTATCACTGGGACACGACCAAATGGAACCACTGCGATCTTCTTTGGTGCGATGCAAGGAAGAACGGTTGGATCGTAGAGACATCTGAGCTTTCTGCATTTGCTGGCGGCGGAGTCGACTTGGAGTTGTCCACGTTTGCTGACTCAATCCTGCAAAGGACCGCAGTCGTTGAGGCCGAAATGGACCTTGAGAATCCGAAGCTAAACTACCGATCGTTGAACGGTACCCTGCTGGAGTTGACGTTCTTGCCCCATAAAGCCAAGTACACAAACGAATGCAGGATCGACGGCACCACGGTCGACTATGAGTCATGGCCATTGCATCGCAACGATTGGGTGGAGCAAGCGAAAGACGGCAACGTTTTAAAGATCCAATTAGGAGGCAAAAAGCTGGAGTACGATTTTGCCAACTGGACGAAGCGGGAGTCGCAATAGGATGTTTAGCTTGGAAGCAGAACCATCCAGCAGAACAAGCCTGCAGTATTTATGAATCCCACCGGCTTGGAGGTTGTACAGCTTTCGCATCTCTGTTTTTGCAGGCCCCCAACGAGTTTTCGCAGGCCCCCAACGAGCTTGTCTCGTTGGAGCCAACGCTTGTTGGCTAGAGGCTTGTGCCACGCGAATACCCGCCTCCCCACCCAGTCCACCGCCTGTGGCGTTGGACTGGGTGGGGAGGCGGGTGTTGATTGATGCGATTGCTTCTAGCCAGG
>JANLUJ010000477.1:0-2351 GCA_031363425.1 Pirellula sp. | reverse complement strand
GAATCAGTCGACTACTTCTTGGGAGTGTGACAGAACGCATCGTCCGACTAGCCACTCGCCCTGTATTGGTACTGAAGATTTGACAAGTGGGTGTGTACAGTTTATGCCACTCCTTGCACACTGCGCGCCCAATCGCACACTTTTGCTGCGAGCGCTTCTTCAAAAAGATTCGATTTTGGCAAGCGGCAGCATGTAGAGTACTAGTAGCACGACGCGCAAGCTATTGATTCGTGCACCCAATTCACTAGCTTGCGCGTCGTGCTAGGTACTTTTAAACATGCCGCTCGCCTTATTACGGTGGCGGCACATTGTTTGATTGGCATGAGTTTCGCTCTCCATCATTTCATCCACGCTGAATCGCGAGGGGATTTGTTTCACAATGATTAACTCGAAGGCGATACGATGATTCAAGAAGTTTCTGGGGATATTTTGCTGACCAGCGCTCAAGCGATAGCCCACGGCGTAGCACCCAACGATCACTTTGACTCTGGTTTGGCGTTAGCGCTCCGTGAAAAGTGGCCGGCCATGGCGAAGGACTTTAGGCACTACGCTCATCAATCGCACCCGAAGCCGGGTGAGATCTGGATGTGGGGCGGCGTAGGCTGTGCCAGAATTTTCAATCTAATGACACAGGAAGGCGAGCACACGCATGGCTCGCGGCCGGGCAAAGCAACTTTGGCGAACGTGAACCATTGTTTGAGAAGGTTGCGACACGACATAGAAGCCGAGAGGATTACGAGTTTGGCGATTCCTGCATTGGCAACTGGTGTGGGCGGACTAGCGTGGGCTGACGTTAAGCTATTGATTAAACAGCATCTCGGAGATTTAATGATCCCGATTTTCGTCTACACGACCTACCATGCTGGGGTGCAGGCCAAAGAGACAATTGAGACACTCGTTCGATAGTGGAGAGCATCATGCTTGATTTGGAAACCATCAAAACCGCACTTGAGGAGAAACTGAACGAGTTGCAAGTCCGGGCAGCGGACATTGAAAACTCGTTAAGTTCGCCAAAGAATGCAGACTCGGAAGAGCGGGCTGTTGAGTTAGAAAATGATCAAACGATCACAGCAATTGGGGCAATCACTGAGACGGAGATTCGCGAGATCAAAATCGCGCTCAGCCGTATTCATTCCGGTGATTACTCGACGTGCGCAACCTGCGGAAAACACATCGCCAAAGACCGATTGCTTGCATTGCCATGGACTAGTAAGTGCGCTCGATGCGCTTAAGTTGCATTATCCGATCTTGAATCTTTTTTGAAAAGTTATCATGATTGGCGCAGGCTACTTGAGAAATGATTTCTGTGGTAGCGAGTGGAATCTAGCGAGCAAGGAAGCAAACTAGCGATGCCTTACATGCCATATTGGTTTGAGTCCTTTGGTCCATTCCTACCCTGGGTTGTCCCGTGTCTTGCCCTAGCGGGACTATGGATTGCAAAAGGTTCTGCAAGTTTGCAATTGCAAAAGACGGCAGAGCGTATTTATTTTGCGGCAATGCTACTAGTTGCTTGGGTGGCCCTCCGAACGATCCTTGCAAACGAAGGATGTTGGCTCATTCACATGTCAAGCATCGGGGCCATGGTGCTGGGCGCGACGTATCCAGCCGTGGAGCATAGCAGCTCCGAAATGGAAAATGAGATGATGTTTTACTAGCGTTTCGCTACCAGCACTTAGCGTAGTTCTTCGCCAGTAGTACAAAGTCACTCGGCAAGAGTGACCTACGGTAGGTTCGCAAGTGCCGGGAGCGACTGAAAAGTGCCAGGCATGCTCCATGTTGACTTCGTCAGGCTGCCTTTCTTAGTCGTTCGTACGTTAGCAGAACATCGTAAAGGTCTTTGGTGATGACTACTGGATCGTCGGCGAAATCGCTGACCCAAGCTAGACCGGCGGATGTGGAACGCTGAAGAGTCGGCAGCATGTCGCGGAGACGAACCGTGACGGTGGAAGGAACGGATCGAGGCTGGCCGGAATAACCCGCGATGATTGTGTCCCGTGAGCTCGGTCTCGTGGTCGTTTCTGTCCCGCAATATTCGCTTTCGCAGGTAGCGTGATCCAAACCAACAACCCGAAAAACTGGCTTGTTCATAGGCAGATGACTTTTGAATGGGAGGAACAGGAAAACTTGAATCAGAACAAACTATGTTCGTTTGAATCGACTGGGCGGAGTCTAACGCTTGAGCCATTTCAGGCATTTTTACCGAAATCTACTATCGCAAACCTGAAACGGACTGTTTTTCTGCCTTCGTACGCATCTTCGGACTTGGAAATCCATGGAAAGCTTGACAATTGGAGGTGACTCACCTAGATTCCCAGTCTTAGCTTGAATGCATGCACCACTTTGCACCAATG
>JANLUJ010000450.1:0-6917 GCA_031363425.1 Pirellula sp. | reverse complement strand
ATCTTCAACAAATTCACTATGCATTGGTATTGCGTGAGCAACGCTCTGGTTGGACGCTTGGCGGACAGGTACTGCGCAACAAACGTGTTGGTATATCCGCAAACCCCCATCGGCAGGCAGTTGATCGTCCAGAGGATGGTTCCTGCCCCCATGGCGGCCGCGGCACTTGAAGCTGAGAAGCGAAAGAGTAGCAATCGATCTACGAACAAGGTCAACGAAAACAGGCCGGTTGACAACATCAACGGCCAAGCGGTAGCCAATACCTCAGCCAAGTCCTTGCGTAAATTGGAGCTCATGAGCGTTGATATACAACCGCGATGGAGCTGATCTTGTCCTTGCTCACTTTCACTGAATACCCCAACGAACCACCACCAGCAACATGATTGCCGGCAAGTACAAAAGCGAACTGTGCAAGAGTTTTCTGGCGGTTTGATTGTTTCTATCTTTTAGGAATCGAAACGATGCGGCCGCTTGTCCCAAACAGGAGGCTGCGCCTAAGACAGCTACAATCCAAGTCGTCGTTGAAATCGGATGCAACACCGCAATTGAAAGTGGAATGAGCAAACACGCCGGAACGATGGCGTGCCAGCCAGCCGCTACTCCGGTCGGTTCCTCTTTGGTCAGCATGCGAAAGCCAGCTTGCGCATATTGATCGCGATAGAGCCATGCGATCGCCATGAAATGCGGAAACTGCCATAAAACCACAATCGCGGTTAAAGCCCAACCATCCGAGTCCTGTATCGATCCACCGGCTGCAGTCCAACCAATCATCACAGGCAATGCGCCTGGCAAAGTCCCAACGGCGGTGTTCCACCAAGAAACCGTTTTCAATGGCGTGTACACCCAACAGTAAATTGCCCAAGTTGCGAAACCGCAAAACATAGCTTGCAGATTCGCGCCCAGCCAAAGATAAAGACTACCGACGACGAAAAGAATCCAACCAAATGCAGCCGCTTCGAATGCTGTCAAGCGCCCACTTGGCAATGGCCTTTTTTGCGTACGTGGCATTAGTGCGTCTCGCTCTCTCTCAAACCACTGATTGAGTGTGCTTGCGCTACCAGCGATCATGCCGGTTGCGATCAGCGTGTTGAGCCACACAGTCCACGGAACGACCGTGCCATGGATCTGCTTGGCCGCTAGCATGGCGACTCCAACGGTCAGCAAGATCATAAGGGTAATGCGTGGCTTTGTGAGCGATATGTAGTCGCTCCACCAGTTGACCGCAACATCCGTCGTATCAAGCGCCGTCAGTTTCGGCGTCTCTACTGTTGTTGCATTGGATGTCGGAAACGATGTGCTCATTCAACGCCTATATTGACCGCTTCGGTCTGATAGTCTTTAAGTACGGAATTTTTGGATTCTATCGTAGTTTGCTTTCGCGGCTCGGTAATGGAGGTCTGTCTGTACGTTCTGCATGCCATCCAAAGCGAACAGACGATCATAAGTGAACCGGTCGCTTGATGACCTGTTACGATCATGGATTCCCAGAACCCCTTACCTTGAACGGTGTATCGGGCGAGCCACGGCATTAGTTCTACCCAAGGAGTTGCGTAGTTTGCAATCCACGTTGCAAAGCCAAGAAGGATCTGCGCGGAAACAATTGCGAGCAACGCATTCGACGGGCTCCGAAGCTCGCGAAACTCGCGATTCGAAGTCAAACGAACGAGAATGGCAACAACCAATACTACAATTAGGATAATCGCTGCTAACAATAGATGCGTGTGCACCAGCGACATAAAAAACGAAGGCAGCCATGTCGGCAACGAGTGCCTCAAGTGCGCTCCAACAAACAATTGAGATACGGAAAGCACTAGCAGAAGTACTGCCAGCCGTCCAAGGCCGTTGACGCTTGGTTTGCAAAATCCAGAGTGCCAACGTTGCGAGGTCGCCATCGCAATGAAGCCCCCTAACGCAAAAACCAACGGCCCAGAACAACCATGTATCATAGCGAGAGTCCTCGCATCGAAGAGTACTCGAACACCGCCTAGAACACCTTGAGCTATGATTGCCGCAAGAAACAGAAAGCAGGTTCCGACTAGCCAACGTCGTCTTTCCGTCCGATAGGCTACCACACAAAGTCCAATAGCAAAAAGTCCGACGACGGATGCAAGCAATCGGTGACCATGTTCGACGAATAGGTCAAAAGGACCATAGATCCAAGCTGATATCGGATAGAGAAAAAGATTGTAGCCGAACGTACCAGGCCAATCGGGAACGGCCATGCCCGCGTCATGCGTCGTCACCAGACCACCCAACCAAATCAATGGAAAGGTTAGAAAAGTAATCAACATCGCCCAACGATAAACCCAAGGCGAACTCACGTCCGTTCCTTCTCGCATCAGTTTGCTCCCACACCTTTGGCATCACTCAACACATCCGGCTTGACGCTGGATAGAGAGCAAACGTATTCCACCAAATCTTGGATACCTTCCTCCGTGATGCCTGGATTGTCATTCTCTTTACGAGCGATGGCAGGCATTGGACTTCCCTCGATGCCGAGAACTATTCGCAGGTAGATGTCCTCTCGGGTCGCCCCGCCCTTGAATGCGCCAAGCGTCAAGTTTCTTGAACTATCGATAACCGGTTTGAGTGCGCCATATTTTTTCATGGTTTTCCATTCCGCTTTTTTTGTCGGATCGATGCCTGCGCGGATGGTCCAATCCTTAGTCCAGTCGTCGAAGTCCTGCGAAGTCCCTTGGCCGTCACCCGCCTTCCCGTGACACTTCGAACAAGCAGTCAGTTCACTTAAAAAAACGGTTTTGCCACGTTCGATGGAGGCAAGTCGATCTTCTAAAGTCTTCGCCGCGACCAATGTCGGTGGTGATATTGAATAGGAATCAGCCATAACCCAACTGTCCGATACTTTGGAAGCAAGTTGCAATGGTAATAAATTCGTATCCTCGCCGTTTACGATGGCAGCAATGAGTCTCCGTTCCACTTCACCACGAATCGCCAAGAACCGAACATAGTGGGCCAATGCATCGAGATCGCCGGCAAACTCTGTCGAACGATTGAGGGTGCCAAAGGCTGGCATGGATGTGCCGGGCAACCCGTTCTCGAGTGTTCTGACTAAATCGGAATGAGTTGGTTTTTTACCAATTGGCGTCGACTTGAATTTGAAAGATCCACGTCGAAAGTCACGTGGATAGGGTGCAAGCAATGCAGATGCGGGCCCCATCCCATCTCCGGAAAGACCATGGCATTGGACGCAGTGCTTTCGATAGAGGCCACGTTCAATCTTGGATACGTTTCGTCCGACCGGGCCAGCGGCACGACCAACCTTTTCCATATCAACAGCAATAGCAATTCCTTTTGGCCACTTTGGGGAATCCGGTGTACCGAAAAGTTCGTGTACGAGTTCTTGAGCAGACTGGGCAGATTCAGAGATCGGAAGTTCGGCTGAATCTGGCGTCAGGCTGGCAGCATGAAGCTCGTTGGCGCGGTAGGTGAATTCTTGAGGTGCGCAACCACTCAACGAGGCAAAGCCCAGAAGCCAACAAGGAAAAATATTCCGTACGCTTGCGGTCAAACTACTATTTTTCTTAAAAAACATTCTAAAAAACATTCGAAATCGCTTTGGCTCAACGATCACAGTTAGGTGATAACCGGAGCCAGACAACAAATGCAACCAAAGGAAGTTTCCCATAAATCCCGTGAAAACGAAGAGCCAAAACGCCGCAGTGACGCGAAATATTAGGGCAATTGGCCACCGATCTGCGATCGCTCGATGGTAACGGTCGGGCAAAGTTGCATTTGCTGTCTGCACAATTATGAGCATAATCAGCCCCCTTGCGCAATTTGGTTTCATAATCGATTCGTTCGCCCGCGGCATCGTGAAATCGTGTGCAAAAATAGCTTAAAAACATTTCAGTAGACTCTTTCCTCTCGAGATCTCCATGACCGGTTTTAATAGGCTCGTGGCCGCGCGCGCGGTTTTCAGTTTCGCTTCTTTGTTGTTGGCCATTTTCCCTCAAACGGCATTTGCCCAAGAATCCCCCAGCTTAAGTGCGGGTGATACTGCTTGGGTGCTTACCTCCACTGCTTTGGTTCTTTTCATGACGATTCCAGGGCTGGCTCTTTTCTATGCGGGCTTGGTTAGAGCTCGCAATGTGCTCAGTCTGATGATGCAATGCTTGTCCTTGACTGCAGTCCTTAGCTTAATTTGGGTCCTATGTGGCTACAGTTTCGCCTTTGATTCGACTGGCATGGTCAAAGGAAGCGTGAATCTCAACTCCTTTGTCGGAGGTTTTTCACGCATAGGTCTGTTGTCGATAACGCCAGAAACGTTGAAAGGTTCGATTCCTGAAATGCTTTTCGCAAGTTATCAGATGACGTTCGCCATCATTACCCCGGCATTGATGATTGGAGCGTTTGCAGAACGCGTGCGTTTCTCTGCTGTGCTGTGGTTTTCATCGCTTTGGCTGCTCGTTGTGTATGTTCCAATTTGCCATATGACGTGGGCGGGTGACGGAGGGTTGTTCGCAGATTGGGGGGTTATGGATTTCGCCGGCGGCATTGTGGTGCACATTACGGCGGGTTGCTCTGCGCTCGTCGCATGCATCATGGTTGGACCCCGATCAGGGTACCCAACATCGCGAGTTCCGCCGCACAATATGACGATGACATTCACAGGGACAGCAATGCTTTGGGTAGGATGGTTTGGATTCAATGCAGGAAGCGCTCTCGCGGCCAATGGTACTGCAGCATCCGCACTCCTCGTGACGCACATTTCAGCATGCGCTGCAACCGTGGTGTGGATGGGAATTGAATGGATCAAGCTAGGGAAACCTGGGGTGCTCGGAGCAGCGACCGGTTCGATTGCAGGCCTTGCCGCAATTACTCCCGCCTCCGGATTCGTCGGACCAATTGGAGCAATTGCGATCGGTTCTATGTCAGCGGCCGCATGTTTTGTTTTTTCGACAACGATCAAAAAACGCTTTCAATACGATGATTCCTTGGACGTATTCGGGGTCCATGGTGTGGGTGGTATCGTGGGAACGCTATTGGTTGGAGTGTTTGCTTCAAGCTCATTTGGCGGAGTTAAAGTGAATTTGGATATTGGACATCAGTTGATGGTGCAATCGTCCGCCGTCGGCATTACCGCGGCTTACTCGGTTTTGGCCTCAATCGTTCTGCTCAAGATTACGCGCTTTGCCGTCGGTTTGCGCGTCACAGGCGTAGCCGAGCAGCAGGGGCTGGATCTAACGGAGCACGAGGAGAGCGGCTATTCTCATTGATTCAATTGATTTCGTGCGAACTTGGCCTTGCTCCATGGGTAGCCAAAAAGCCCGAACGATCCACCGGTCAAGCCGGTGGGATTCACAAATACCGCAGGAACTACCATTTCCGATAAACTGATTGATGCAATAGACGAATCTGCAACGAAAACCTCAAGAACGTCGATTTGGATTATCGCCTTGGGACTCATGACGATCTATCTCGTTTGGGGCTCAACTTACCTCGCAATCCGGGTTGCTGTCCAAACCTTGCCCCCGTTTCTAATGGCGGGTGCGAGGTTTATTGCGGCGGGAGTGTTATTGACGGCCATCTTGATCGGGCTGAAGCGCTTTCGGATCAATCGAAAGCAAATATGGGACAACCTTTTGATAGGAGCATTGTTGCTTTTGGGGGGCAATGGGCTCGTGTCGTGGGCGCAACAGGAGATCCCTTCAGGCATGACCACCTTGATTCTATCGCTCAATCCACTCATTGTTGTGCTTGCCGATTGGGCGGTCCTTCACATTTTCCACGACAGTCAGCGTGGTGGTCAGTGTTGCAGCCATAACGTTTTCGCGAAGCCAAGCTTCGAAAAGCGGGTAGGTCATTGGTCGATCCTGCGTTGTCAACGAGATCTTGCGGACTTCATTAGATCTGATATCAATTCTCAACGGGATAACACAACCTCTTTGCTTTGGAGAATCGAATGGACATGCATACTTTGACCCGTGAATTGCAATTGGGCAATGACAGCAAGATTGTCATGCTCGTCGCCGACGGGCTTGGTGGGTTGCCCATGACTCCAGGTGGAAAAACAGAACTTGAATCGGCCAAAACTCCCAATTTAAGTGCGTTGGCAAAGGCGGGGGTACAGGGTGCTAGCATACCAGTAAAGCCTGGAATTGCCCCAGGAAGCGGTCCTGGCCACTTAGGCTTGTTCGGTTACAACCCGTTGCAATACCAGATTGGCCGGGGAGCGTTGGAAGCGACTGGAATAGGATTCGAACTTACGGATGGAGATGTTGCGATCCGCTGCAATTTTTGTACGCTTGACAAGAACGGCCATATCTCAGATCGGCGGGCTGGTCGAATCAGTAGTGAAGAGAGTGCGCCGCTGGCTATTTCACTTCGCCAAGTGAAGATACCCGGCATCGAGATTTTTGTTGAACCGGTCAAGGAGCATCGTTTCGTGGTTGTTTTTCGAGGCGATGGTCTCGGGGGCAATGTTGCGGATACGGACCCGCAGATGACGGGCGTTCCTCCTCTGGATCCTCGAGCCAATGACAAATCAAGCGAGCGAACAGCTCAAGTCGCTAAGGAATTTTTGAATCAAGCGAAAAAAATACTTGCATCCCATCCGAAGGCGAATTTTCACACGATGCGAGGATTTGCGAACAAGCCAGCGTTGCCATCCTACAATGAAGTGTATGGCTTAAGGGCGGCGGCGATTGCGGTCTACCCCATGTACAAGGGACTTGCGAGGCTAGTTGGAATGGACATTGTCGGCTCGGCTCAAACTTTGTCAGAACAAATAGATACCCTGGAGCAGGTCTGGGCCAAGTACGATTTTTTCTTTATTCACTTCAAGTACACAGACAGCACCGGCGAGGATGGTAACTTTGCCGAAAAAGTCGCACGTATCGAGGAATTGGACGCCATCCTACCCCGTATCTCGAAGCTGAATCCCACGGTCACGATCG
>JANLUJ010000416.1:0-9807 GCA_031363425.1 Pirellula sp. | reverse complement strand
GTCTTCAACCTGCCGCTCGACTAAGACAATTCAGCGCCACTCATTGTCGGCAAGAAAGATGCAACGAGTTCCTTTGAGATTGGTACCGTTGGGCTGTCAATGGTCGGTTGAATGTCATCGAGTTCAAATCGGATACGTCGCATTTTCTCCTCGACGTTCGCAAAGGCGTCGACCAGATCGGGATCGAAGTGAGTGCCTCGACTCTTGTAGATGATTTCGGCAGCAGTTTCGTGTGTAAACGCGGGCTTGTAGACACGTTTTGTGGTAAGCGCATCGTAGACATCTGCGACCGCTACGATCCTCGCGGACAGTGGAATTTCCTCCCCTGTGAGTTGAAACGGATAACCGGTTCCATCCCATCGTTCATGGTGCTTCAAAGTGATGTCCAACGCCATCTTCAGAAAGCTTGCTTCAGGATGGGCTTGGGCAGAAGCGTTTAGCGTGTCTCCCCCGATCAAAGTATGGCGTTTCATCACCTCAAACTCGTCCGGCGTGAGTTTGCCCGGCTTTAGCAGAACACTATCGGGAATCCCTACTTTTCCGACATCATGTAGCGGGCTAGTCATGTAGATCAATTCGACAAACTGCGCATCAACGACACTCTCAAATTTTGGCCAGGACATCAATTCCGTCGCCAATACTTTCGAGTATTCACGAATCCGTTCGAGGTGGGTGCCTGTGTCTTCGTCCCGACTCTCTGCCAATTTTGCCAGCGAGAAAATCATCATGTCTCGCCCCTCAAGGGTTAACAGGCGTCTGCCCCCTTCCAGTCGCAATCGCAATTCTTCCTGCCGAAATGGCTTGCTCAAATAATCGTCAGCACCTGCATCTAGACCCAGCAGAACGCTATCCGTGTCGGAGTGGCTCGTCAACAGAATTAAATAAGTGTACTGAATCGATTGTTTGTTTCTAATCGCACGGCATAACTCAATACCGTTCATCTCCGGCATGTCCACGTCAGAAATCACAATCCGAGGTGTATAGAAGCGCATCTTCTCAAGGGCTTCTTTGCCATTGGAAGCCGTCTCGACTCGATATCCGGACACCCTTAAAAAATTTGCCAGTATCTCCAAAGCAATTGGATCGTCGTCGACGATCATCACTTTGAGTCCATCTGTTTTGGCTCCAGCTACGGAGGGAAGTCCGTTCATAATGAACTCGATTCCTTAGTCGAAAGCTCATCCATTACTTTTTCGATTTGATCTATCATTTCTAACCATCGCTGTTCGACAGTTTCGATTTGGTTTGAGCGTGCAGCCTGTTCGACTTTGCCTGCGGCATCCGAAAGCGGCATGGCACACATATTTGAGGCAGTCCCTCGCATTTTGTGCGCAATCCTAGCGATTGCGCTCAAGTCGCAAGTGGATACCGCGTCTTGCAATGCGACTTTCTCAGTCGGCAGTGAATTTAAGAAGGCGTTGTTCAGTTTCTCTACCAATGCGAAGTTCCCCATGCAGCGTTCCAGCAAGCTGGTTCGGTCGATCGATGGAAGTATTGATGAGGATTCACGGGTGATAGACATTTTGGACCGAATGGAATCAGTACTAATTGCCGGAAGACACAACAACCATGGAAAATTAGCACACTATTTGGCTCATCCACCTATGAAACTCAAATGAAGAAATGACTTTGCTGTGAATTTATCGTCGATCGATATAGGAACCGTACTTTAGTCGTTAAATCCACTGCAATGGGAACCACCATTCCGGATGGTACAGCAATTGAGAGAGGCGCTCGCTTGCCTCGAGTTTAGCCTGGAAGCAGGGAAATCCGCAGGGCAAGCCTGAGGTATTCCTGCCTTGCAACGGCAGGAGGGGCCAGGCTATTTTCTCTTGCTTTTGCCTTTTGTTTCCTTATCAAAGGTGCTCTTCTGCCTCAACAGATGGTGATAGTGCTGGGCAAATCGGTGAGCCTCGTCTCGAACGTATTGAAGCAGGCGCAAAGCAAACGACTCGCGGCCCAATCGAATCGGATCGCTTTCTCCTGGGCGGTAGATCTCCTCCTCCTTCTTGGCGAGCGATACCATTACCGGCGGATCAATATCCTGGTCCCTGAATGCCGCTAAGGCAGCGCTGAGTTGCCCCTTGCCACCGTCGATCATCAGCAAATCTGGAAACGATTCTTGTTCATCGCTTAGTTTGCGAAAGCGACGCGAGATGACTTCATGGATGCTACGGAAATCGTCGATGCCTTTCACGTCTTGAATGCGATAACGCCGATAGCCTGGCTTGAAAGGCAAGCCGTCAAGAAACTGTACCAGCGAAGCAACCGTGGCACTGCCGCCCAAGTGTGCGATATCGACCCCCTCGATAACCCGTGGCTCCTTCTCCATTGCCAGAACTTTTTTTAGGGCCCTCATGCCTTTCTTCGGATCGATGTAGAAAACTTCAGGCTGTGCATGGATATCGATTTCGCCGCGATCACCGAGGTTCTCAATCAGCTGGATCTCATCTCGTAGCCTAGCCGCCTTTTCAAAGTCCAGCTTTGCCGAAGCGTCCAGCATTTCTTCGCGCATCTGCTTGAGCAATCGATCGCTTCCGCCCTCTAAGAAAGTCTGCAATCGACGAATGTCTCTACGATAGTCCGCTTTGCTGATACGCTTGTTGCATGGAGCAGTGCATTGTTTGATCGAGGCTAATAGACAAGGTCGAAACCATTCCCAACGCGGATCGCTTTCTTCGATATCGAGCGAGCACGTTCTAAATTGAAAAACACGCTGCATGACTTGAAGCGCGCCCCGCAATTGGCCTGCACTGGTAAAGGGTCCATATAGCTTGGCTCCCTTGGCTTTCGGGGTACGTGTTACCTCGACGCGAGGAAAATCCTCGTGAGTAGTAATCATCAGATACGGAAATGTCTTGTCGTCCTTAAGGTCTTTGTTGTAGCGAGGCTGAATGTCCTTGATCAATCGACTCTCGGTCAAAAGGGCATCGACCTCGCTGTTGCATATCATGTAGTCGATGTCAGCAATTTCGTGCACCCAGTCGGCTGTCCGAATCTCCTGGGCAGCGGCCGCCAAAAAATAACTACCGGCTCTCGATCGTAGGTTTTTTGCTTTCCCAACGTAGATAACGACTCCGGTCGAATCCTTCATCAGATAAACGCCGGAAGACTGCGGAAACTCACGCACCTTTTCAGAGGAACGACGGAAACCCAGATTGCCACTTAGCAAAGCGTCAATTCGCTGCTGAACTTCCGGACTTGCCTCCGCGAGATGTTCGTCGGTCTCGACAAAGGCGACTTCCAATTCGAGTTCGTCTTCTTCGTCCGTTTCGGTTCGGTCGTCGCTCATCACAACCACTCCGTTGTTGGTCAGAGAATCGCACATCCAGTAGGTACGCACCTGCTGGGTGCGACTAGTCAATGCTCTCTCGCGGCCGCGTTGCTTCTAGCTGCATCGACTATGGCTGGAACCCTGGAAATCCACCGCCGCCAGGAAATCCAGCACCTTGAGGCGCACCCGAACCCGCTCCCGCAGCAGTCTTGGGCTGAATCAGCTCATTTATCATAATCTTTAACTTCTTGTAGTCTGATTCGCTAACAACATAGTACCAGTCTGCAAAGCGGCCATTGAGTTCCGCCACTTTGTTTTTAGCAGCCTTCAGCTTATCGTTTCGCTGATCGATTTTCCGTTGGTTCTCTTTCGTGATTCGTTCCCTAGTTGCCTCTAAGCGTTCCTTCCATTCATCTTCCGTGGGTTCTGCATTGGCTGCAGGCTCATCGACCTTTTTGGCTTCCTCTTTGGGGTCTTGAAAGGCAACAGATTTACCTGCTGGGATCTTTGCATCGGTGTTGAGTGACAGTGGCTTTTCGGGAACAGCGGCAGCATTGGGCGCATCCGCTGGCTTCGGTTCTGCGGGCTCCAAAGCTTTGATGGTCTCCGGCTCAACTGGATTCTCCTTTGTTTCGACAGGTTCCACGCTATTTGTTTCACTTGCGGGCGTTTGCGTCGATTGAGGCGGTTCGGCTTGCTTTTGTTTCATCCGTTCAATCTCTTTTAGTTCCTCGACTGTTTCGGGGAGGCGCTCAAGATCTGGTAGTGGAAACTTGGACTCGTCCACGCGGGCTGTCACCAGCATGAACCGATTGATAGAAACCGTATCCTCAGCCTTTTCACCGTCCTTTACATCTGCTGCATCAACGGCGTTTATTTCTGCTCCCGCTGCGCCACCAAATCGCAATAAATATTGCACGCCATCTTTAAGCGTAACAATAAGTTCGCCGCTCTTGGAATAGAAGTCGATGCTTTCCCCCCCTTTCTGATTCGGATTCGGGAAGAAGCCTCGGCGTTGAAGCGACATAAGCGACTCGGTGTTCTTTAAAAGGTTGCTGTCTCCCTTCAAGTCCGCGGCAAGTCCAGCAGGCTTCTTCAAAACGTCTGCGATCTTCAAGTTATCCAGAGTGCTCTTGATTTCATTCAATTTGGTCGAATTGAGCTGCTCGTCAGAAGTTAGCACTCGTTCACTTGGCGGCTCCGATTCGAAACTTGAAATTCGAATTGGCTGCCATTGACCACTTGCTGTCGAATAATTTAGATCGGCTTCGTAGTTGCGTGTCAGCGCGAGTCCTTGTTGCGTTGTAATGATTTGATAGTCTCGCACTCCAAGTGTTTCAATGTCATTGCTGCTCAATTTGAGTAAGTCTGGCTCAATCCATTGCTTGAAATCGGTGCTCAACGGTGAAGTGTCCAAGTCGACAACGTAGATGACGTCCTCGGATGGCACTCGCACATATCGCTTTTTCTTTTCAATGACCTTGCCAATAATCAAGTCCGCTAGCATATTGCCTTTTTCGTCGCGCATTTGAATGAGCATTCCAACTCCTTCGCCCCCTTTGTCCGAGTTCTGCTTGTTTGGCTCAACAACGCCAAAGAGCGCTTGCTCCGACTTCTTTTGGGTAGCGATATCTATTACTTTGAGTCCAACAAACAAGTTCGCTGCCTCACTCATTTGCTTGCCCGCGTCCGCAGGGTAACTCTCATGCGAAGGTATGGTCCATAGTCCAACTTTGCGATCGCGTGCGACCTCGAAATCGACGTAGTCCTCCTTCGGCGAATCGTATCGCAGTATTTTCAATGAGGCCGCTGCGAGCGGATCGGTAAACTTCTCAAAAAGTGGTTTGCCTATTAGTTCGCCAATCTTTGTATTGACTCGATTGCCGTTGGACGTGACCCACGCCAAGAGTGCAACGATTCCCACCACGGCTGCCAATGACCCGGTTTTGGTTCCCTCTGTCACTTTTGCTTATCTCCAATATCTACGCTTGATTTGATCTGTTGTGTATTTTCGTTTGTCTTTGTCGAACGTTACTTACGCGGTTAATGCCCGCAAATGGGATCACCGAAGCCGAGTCTTGGAAATGCCTTCGCGTTCACGCAATCTTCGAGATACCATCACGATGATTCCAACCATCAGTGGTGGAATAGGTGGCACAAAAACCGCCAGCAATTTGTAGTAGTTTTGGATCTTGCCAATCGAGTCGTCGGATTGCCTTCGAGCTTCCCGAATGCCCTGGTCCCGAGTACGTTCCAGACGCTCTTTTTCTACTTGAAACTTTTTGGTAATTTGCATTTTTTTGATTTGGTCGATCTGCATTTTCTCCTGAAGTTTTTTGATGCTCTCTGGATCGACAGCTCCCTGAGCCTGTAACTTCTCAATTTGCTCTTTCAAGTCCCGTTCCGACTTGGCGTTTTCATCTTCGACGGCCGCAACAGCTTTGAGGTAATCGTTTTGATAATCAGTCCGCTTCTTTGCTTCTTCTTTGCGCGCTTCGTCCGCTTTTATCTCAACCAGTTTTAGCGTGCTGTATGTAGGGATATGTCGACGAACCTGGGGATATCGTGTCTCACCGACGAGAACGTCGATTGTATTCAGCACGAAGGTAATGTTTTGGAATTGGAAATTGATATCCTCCAACATCGGTGGGCGATTTCGAATATCGACGAATGTCCTAGACATGAAATCAATATCTGTGACATAGACCACCTTTATTGGTCGCTTGCCAGTCGATGCCGCCCCGTCTTTTGGCGCTTCTTCACCCTCGATCAAGGCAGCCAGAATTTGCTCGCCTTGATTGGCTCCTTGCCTCAGTTGATATTCTGTCGCACGACTAAGACCAGACCTTTGAACACTTTCGATCTCAGACTTAGGCATCGTACCTGCAATTTGGCCAGTCTTAATCAACGGAGTAAATTTCAGTCCAGAGTTCTTAGCCGGAACAATTACACCGGCATATAGGAACATTATCTCCTTTAGACCCTTTGTGATCTCGCTCTGATTGTTGAGTGCATTCTCCGCGCCGGGAGCTTCTTCGCGAGCGAAGATCCATAAGTTTGACGCTTCAGATGTTTCAGCCAAAATGGGATAGGGATTGTACTCTTGCCAACAAATATCCGGCGAGAAAAGACCGGACATGCCTAGTCTTCCTGGGACCTCGATGCCAAGCGCCCGCCAAAGTGGACGGATCTCTCCCTTGGGTTGTTGTCCACCGCCACCCATCATACCCATCATGCCGCCACCTTGCTGCTTTGGATCGCCAGTCCCCGGAATCGCATCCAAAGCCACAACTGGATCTTCAAAAATCGCAGTTGGCACACCGGCCGAAACGGCGTTGGTGAAGTTGACCATTTCCTCGATTCCCATCGACGAAGGCTGAACTGCCAACAGAACATCGTACTTGTCTGTATCTATCGGTGAAGCGGCATTCACTTCGATGACTTCGTATTGTTTGGCAAGCTCCTCCACAATCGGTTGCTGAGGCTGCGACTGAAAGGATCGCATGTCCATTCCGCCCATCAACTTGGCGTCTGTCTTGAGAATGCCAAGTTTTTTGCGGGTGGGTTTCGCAACGGTAGTCAAGGAGCGTGCGAGCTCATACTCAACCGGCACACCCGGTTCGAAGAAAGGAATGACCACTTTCTGCAATCCACTTCTAAATGCAGCCCCCAATAGGACAGGTTGGTCCGAATAGGCTCCACGCTCTCGAACGCGTATCATCTGCGGAACGATTCCGTATTGCTGTTCGGCCATTTTTTCTTCATCGCTAGATGGCACGATGGAATCGTATATTCGAACTTGCATTGAGACTCCAGAGGAGCTGGCGGTCGATTCGAATTCCTTAAGCAACGATACGATCTGATATTTGATCTTCGCGTACTGTTCAGGCACTTCGTTCGAGATGTATGCATCGACTACGATATCGCGGTCTTTACCGAGTGTTCGAATCATTTCGGTGGTAACGGGAGAAAGCGAACTCACCTTCATTTCCGTTGCGTCCAGTCTCAGAAGATCTCGATTTCGGAACAACATGCTGCCCGCATAAGCCAGAACGCCAAGCAAAACGATTCGCGTTAAAAAATGAGCTAATTTAGTGTTCCCGTCACGTCCGCCACTCCAGTGTCGTTTGCCTATCAACACCATACAAAGGTAAACACCAAAGACAGCCACCAGCAGAAAGTACGACATTCCCGACAGGCTTAATACTCCGCGTCCAAAATCGTCGAATCGCTCTTGCACGCTGAAGTTCCTGATCTCTCTCGCGACGTTTCGATTGGCTGCGGCCCCAAAAATGAAGGCGAAAACATTCTCAGCAATGAATGCAAAGGCCAAGGGCGCATTGAAGACTGCACCAAGAATAAATCCGACCGTCAAGTTCTGAGTCAAGAACGATGCAACCATTCCGATCGAAATCATTGCCAAGCCGATAAACCAATAACCGATATAGTTGGTAAAGAAGAGTCCAGTATCGATCTCTCCCTGCGTCAACAATGCCAGAACGATGAATGTAGAGAGTTGCGAGAACAGCAGCGATACGGTGTAGATCGCCGATGCTGCCACGTACTTGCCTGCGACGATGTCAAAGTCATCGGCGGGCAACGTCAACAAAAGCTCGTCCGTTCCCTGGCGTTTTTCTTCGGCCCAGATGCTCATCGTAATGGCAGGGATGAAAAACATCATGATGTACGTAAACCACTTATTCAGTTGCCCTAGAGTGCCAAGATTCGAATTAAAAAACTCATCCGGCCAAAACGCGGCCATGCTTGTTAGCAAAACGAACAGGCATAAAAACACATAGCCAGTCGGATTCGCAAAGTAACCGTAGAAGTTTCGCTTAAGGACTGCGTATGCCACGCGACGGCCGCGAGCAAGCAAGACCACGAGCGCGAGCATAACAGCCAAAAAAACAATATCGAGCACTAACAGCTTGATCAATGCGGTGAGAACGAGAGCCACTTGCAGTATTCCTTAATCACAGAATCGTTGATCGGTTACGTTTGAATTTGTGTCATCCAATTCATTGGCGACACTTTCTTTATTCTTTGACACTACGCCGAAGCGCCCGTGAGCTTATGGAACGCGGCGGATAGGTCACCCTTGACTTTCTTCAATTCATCAACGGTACCTTCGAAAACCTTGCGGCCTTCGTTGATCATGATGACCCGAGAAGCCATCGCTTCGACTTCTTGCAAAATGTGCGTCGACAATAGGATCGTCTTGGTCTCGCCAAGTTTCTTCATGGTGTTTCGAACTTCGCGAATTTGATTTGGGTCTAGGCCCGCGGTGGGTTCGTCGAGAATAAGAACCTCCGGCTCGTGCAACAATGCTTGTGCCATGCCGACTCGCTGCCGAAAACCCTTGGAAAGTTTACTAATGGCCTTGTGAATAACCGACTTCAGGTCGCAAAGCTCAATCACGGCTTCGATGCGCGTTTTCTTGTAGTCGGTTGCCATTCCGCGAGCGTCTGCAAAAAAACTAAGCAAGCTATGCGGAGTCATATCTGGGTACAGCGGACCATTCTCGGGTAAGTATCCCAGCCGAATAGACCCAGCTATCCGGTCAGAAAACATGTCATGACCTGCAATACGAGCAATACCCTCGCTCGGAGCTAGGTATCCCGTCAGCATTTTCATGGTCGTGCTTTTTCCAGCACCATTTGGCCCTAAAAACGCGACGAGCTCTCCCTTGCTGACTTGAAAGGACACCTCGCGTGCAGCTGCGAATGGACCATAAAACTTGGACAACCCCTCAGCCTCGATCATTACTTTGGAGCTAGCACTTGGTTCAGGCATGTTAAGTCAATTGATTTAGGTAAAGAGAACAAACTCGGAGTTTGGCCGAAATAGTCCTTTCGGCCAAGGTGCGAGTATATCGCGTTTCGATCGTCCAACAACGCATGTTTGACGAACAAGTAAAGGTTAACGACATAGCAAGTATGTTCCGTTGGCTACGCATCGGCCAAACACAGAGTTCATTCCACGACAAGAATTGCTCTCGAAAACATAGTATTCCCTTCAGTCCGGCAAACGGGTAGCTCGGGCTGTCCTCACGTAGGTCCGGCTGTCCTCAGCCGGACGAAACCGTTGAACGACCAAACCGTTGAACGACCAAACCGATGAAAATGGAGCAGGCTTAGCTCGGGCATAAACGGCGGATACCGTCGTCCCACTTTTTCAGTCGCCCGATCGTTAATCGCCACGAAGTTTGAGATTCATAATTTCTAGCTTTTCTCTCACTTCGGTCAAACTGGTTACGCCAAAATTCTTGCACTCCAACAAATCATCGCCCGTCTTGCGAATCAATTCACCAATCGTGTTGAGTTGCAATCGAACCATGCACTTGCGGGCACGAACCGAAAGATTCAACTCGGAAATCGGACGGTCGAGGAGCATCTGCTGATCCGGAGTCATTCCGCTGACATCCAACGGTGGATCCGCTTCTCGTTTTTCGTGTGAAAATTGACCTAAACCCAACCCACGCGCGGTCAGCATTTCGCGGATTTCAACCAGCGATGTTTCGCCGAAGTTCTTGC
>JANLUJ010000383.1:0-3255 GCA_031363425.1 Pirellula sp. | reverse complement strand
CGGCAGGTCCCTTGCGGGGGTCAACCAAAGGGGCTCGAATCGTGGCCCGCGCCTGTTCACCTTGAACTTCCTTGAACTCGATACGGCCAAGCATCTTTTCCTTCGACTTGGCTCGCGTTGCAGTGCTAGCTCGGGCTCGGTTCTTGTCAATAAACTCTTGTAGCTGCTTTCGCTTGGCCTCGTTTGCGGAGTTCAAGGAAGTTCAAGGTGAACAGGCGCGGGCCACGATTCGAGCCCCTTTGGTTGACCCCCGCAAGGGACCTGCCGTTCGATGCAAGGACCTTACCATCGGCTACGGCGACCACGCCATCGCCAAAGGTATCGACTTGGAAATCGAGCATGGTTCACGAGCCGCAATTGTGGGTGACAATGGCCAAGGCAAGACCACGCTTCTGCGCACGCTAGTTCAGTCGTTGCCCGCCTTGAACGGGGATGTCAAATGGGGCTTTGGTTGCGAAATCGGCACTTATGCACAACACGTTTATAGTAGCTTACCTGAACGTAAGACTGTGCTCGAATACTTAGAATACGAGGCTATCCCTGGAACCAAGAACCAAACTATTCTTGACGTCGCGGGAGCCATGCTGTTTCGAGGCAGTGCGGTCAAGAAAAAGATACCAGTCTTAAGTGGTGGTGAGCGAGCTAGGCTTTGTATGGCCGCATTGTTACTCGGCAAGTTCAACATTCTGGTCTTGGACGAACCGGGGAATCACCTGGATGTCGAAACCGTCGAGGCCTTGGCCAACGCGCTCATCGAATACAAAGGTACAGTCATCTTCACCTCCCACGATCGGCATTTCATGAAGCGGGTTGCGTCCAGCATTGTCGAAGTCAAAGACGGAACCGTAGTCAACTACCGTGGGGATTACGACTCGTATCTGTATATGGTTAACAAGGAAATCGACAGCGTTGAAAGCGAGCGAAAGGGAACGAGCCCGAAAGCCAACGACAAACCGGCCGCAAACGCCAAACCCAAGGCGATTCCACCAAAGGATCGTGGCCACGTGTCGCTCGCTTCACCAAATCGCAAAGCTAGCATTGCAAGCAAGAACATCGTCGAAGATGATCGATCGGTAAAGCGTGAGGTCGGGCAACTTGAAAAAACAATCGCGAGACTCGATACGCAGAAACGGTCATTGAATGACGAACTCATGCAATCCACCGAAGCCATTGCGGCGATGAAGTTGCATGAGGAGCTAACGAAAGTAACAACCGAATTGGAAACCGCCGAAATGCGGTGGGCGGAATTGCAGGAACAACTGGAAGCACTCGAATAGCAAACCGTGGCCGACGCAGCTTGCGTCGGCGTTCCCTGCGTTGGCGTTCCCTGCCACGGTCCGGATGCTGGCAGCATCCGCCACGATGCTTACTCTTTGCAGCTTACTCTTTGCAAAACCGATTCCAATGCGGCGAAATGATCTCGAGAGCTTGCCGATGAAGATGCCCGTTGCTTGCGCAAATACTGCTGCTTTGATGGAGTTGCAGCTTTGAACCGTTGCAGTCGGTTGCCATACCACCGGCTTCCGTGAGGAAGAGCTGTCCAGCAGCATAGTCCCACGGGTGCAGTTTGTATTCAAAGAACAGACCGTACTGGCCGCAGCCTACATTGCATAGATCCAGTGCGGCAGCTCCGAAGCGACGCATTCCGTGAATATTGTTTCGAAAGAAGTCGCCTATAGTATCCAGCGTTGCCTGCATCATTCGGCCCCGATCGTAATAGAATCCGCAGGTGATCATAGCTGCGTCGATACGGTCGACTTTGTCGACTCTCTGCCTAATTCCGTTATGCCATGCTCCTTGCCCGCGAACCGCAACATACCAGTCGTCGCGAAGCGGGTTACACACGATCCCTAACTCTGGTTCGCCATCGCGGTAGTACCCCACTGAAACCGCAAAATGGGGAATGCCGTGCATGAAATTGCTCGTGCCATCGAGTGGGTCAATGATCCATAGATCCGTTGCGTCGGCGCGGTCCGAATGGGACTCTTCCGAAATGATCGCATGGTTCGGGAAGTGTTCGCGTATCGTATCGACGATAACTTGTTCTGAGCCTAGATCCGCTTCTGTAACGAAATTCGCAAGACCCTTGGTTTCGATGCCGACCGTGGTTTGAAATCGTTCGCGAAGGACCTTCGCTCCGAGAACAACGGACTTCATGGCCGTTTCGAACATAGGATGATGGACCGACGAAGTCCAAAGAGTTAGTTCTTGTTGGTTCAAAGGACCACCTAAATCCATTCTGGGTGTGCTTGTGCAGGCTCGCTATTGTACGCGATTTGTCTTGCCATCAAAGATACTATGGATGAGGTGTTCGTACATTTCGACCATCGTTTCCAGAGAACCATGCGATTGTACATGTTCGCGACCATTGCTACCCATCATTTCCGCGGTCGATTTGTTCCACAATAGAAACTTGATACGATCGGCAACGGCATCGACGTCGCCAGGATCCACGCTAAATCCATTCCATTGATCGTGAACCGATTCCGTGACGGAGCCAACGCGCGTGCTAACAACAGGAATGCCACACGACAAAGCTTCCAGGATGGAAACAGGACTTGCTTCGTTGTGGCTGGTCAAAGCAAAAACGTCCATGGCGGCCAGCAATCTTGGTGTATCGGATCTTGTACCTAGCAAGGACACGTTATTCTCGATGCCCAAGGCTGCAATCGCATTTTCTATATTCGGTCTTTCCGGTCCATCGCCGATGATTACAAAGTGTGCTCTTGGAAACCTTGCAAGAACTTTGCCGGCGGCATTTACAAAAAGCGTGTGATTTTTTTCCGACCTCAATGCGGCGACAATTCCAATGATTGGAGTACATGGAGCGAGTCCAAGTTCACGGCGAACCTCGAGTCTGGATTCGCTGTTCGGTTGAAATCGATTCGTGTCGACGCCGTTGGGAATGACTACCACCTTGCAAGCCGGGAATCTCTCGAATTCGGTTAGGAATTGACCATGCGGCTTTGCAACTGCGATGAATGCGTCTGTGATTGGACTTAGCCACCGATTCAGCTTACCGACACCGTCTGGCCACCCCGTTGAATGCAATGCGCTACAAATGACCGGAACCGATGCAAGTCTCGCGGCAAGCCGCCCCCAAAACATTTTGTCGCCCGCCCCAACGCTTATCATCGCGTCGAATTTTTCTTTGCGCATATGACTCACCAAGCGTGGCAAGACCCGCAAATCGTATTTGCTCTGTAGCCAGTGCTCAGTGACGGCAAATTCATCTGCGATCTCATCGCCCAGTGG
>JANLUJ010000359.1:0-7894 GCA_031363425.1 Pirellula sp. | reverse complement strand
GATCCAAATATTGGTCACTGTCGGCGACCCAAGAGCCTTGCCCATGGCAGCTCCTATCTCTCGGCAAGCGATGCAATGTTCGATCCAAAAATTGCGACTTCCGATATCGCTATGACTCAAAGTAAATCCGCTCGCAGCCTTCGGATGTGAGAAGCACGTCGGATTGAAATCCATGCCCAGTTGATTCTGCTTGGCCCATCCAATCCAGTCCTGAAAGTGTCTAGGCTGAATCTCGTTACGGTCAATTTTCTTACCTCCGAATTCACCATAAAAAGCGTGCAGATTCAAACGCTGTTTACCAGGAATCAGCCTTAGCGCTTGTTCGATATCTGCTCGAAGCTCATCGACCGTGCGAGCCTTGCCAGGGTAGCTGCCTGTAACTGCGATACCACCAGATAATGCAGCCCGTTCATACTCAAAACCTCCTACATCGTCCCCTTGCCAGCATTGAAGCGAAATCGTGATCTTCGCGAGCGCAGCCAATGCTGCTTCGGTATCTACGCCTAGATCAGCGAAGCGAGCCCATGCCAACTTGTAGGCCTGCATAACGCGTTTTGTCGGGGACACCATATTGGTAATCTTTTCGGACTGTTATTCGGCTATTTGGCTTTACCGAGGAGTCTTTGCAAAAAAACGTCCGTGGACCCAATTGTTTTCATGGTCGCTTGTTCAAAGCTTGTTCCACTAGCAAGCAACCGAACGATAGTTTCGTATTGAGTTTTCATCTTAGCATCGTACATAGAACGTATGATACCGAAGCCAATCGTAGCCAGTGCTTCATCGTTCATTGATCCATCGGAAAGCGATTTCAAGTTCTTTACTTGATCCATCGACGAAGGCATCCGTTTGATCCATGGTTGAACACGGGCGTCATTGACCCCCACCGTTATAGCCAGGGCTTGTCTGCCTGCTCCTTCGGAAAACCAACGCGGGACCCCGTCGTGCGAACTCATCCATAGACTTGTTAGCTGTTGCAATAGCGATGTTTCGTTAATCTTGCTTTCCGATTTGTCGAAAACCATTGCGACATAGCTATCAAGAACCTCTCTTCGCCAATGGCTCGACCACTCTGCCGGCAGAGTTCGGCTCTCAATCATCTTGCCGAACTCACTGTAATCATAGCGCTGCTTAAGAGCGAAGATCGTTATTCCGCCTTTGACCAGCGGGCCCTTTCCTGGAATCTTAAACATCTTGCGAATTTGATTGGCAGCGATGTTTGCATGTGCTAATAAGGCTTTAGCATTTTCGTCGCCAATATTGCCGATTACATGAAATTGTTCGTCCGTCGCTTGATCTGGAGCGATTTTTGGAAAAGCCGTTTTCCATTTGTCTCGAGTTCGCTCCATGCGTTTAGCCATAAGATCGCTATGAGATGCTTTGGCTGCAAAAGCCTGACCGACAACTTGATCCAGTTTTGCTTCTTTGTCCTGGCCATCGAAACTTGCGCCTTCTTTAATCCAAGTTTCCACCAATTGAATCTGCGAATCTGGCAATGGAGGCCTCCCCATTGGCATTCTTGCTCCTTCGGTGCCTTTAAGCTTTCGAATGATTAGGCTTTCATCGGGCTTGCCTGGCACAACGATAGGGCCACTATCTCCCCCCTTTACGATTTGCGAGAACAGGTTGAATTGCAGACCTCCACTAACTCGAGTCGCGTTATAATGACAACCGTTGCAGTTCGCTATAAGAATAGGCGCTATCTCACGAGCAAAGCTAACTATTTCTTTTCCGGAGGGCGCATTCATCTTGGGAGACTCATCTTTTTTCTTTGACCGGATCATTGTTTCCCATGCAGGCAACTCAGTGAGCTCGGCACCCTCCACGCTCAGAAAATGATGCGCTTTTGCCAGTTCTGAATGCACTTTCTTGAGTTCTACCAACTCCTTGGCCGAGGCGATTTCGACTAACTCTAGAACACGCTTCGTCGATTTTTCGACGACGTCAACGCACTCCACTACTTTCCTTTCTTTGAGTAGCTGACTTGCTTTCTTTATGGACTCTTGAATTGGCAAAAGATCCATGGGACCTTGTGTTCGTACTAGGTTTTGTGCTAGGACAGAATCAACGCCTGAATATGTCAAAACCAACACGAGTCCAAACAAGCTTCGCCAGGGGTTTTGAAACATTTTTTCCACTTGCATGATGGCATAATCTGCTTCTCGGGGGACCGTCAAGAACCAGCCGAATTTATCGATTCATCATTACGAAAAATAGAATGCCGGCAAACAAAACCAAGGTTACAACTCCGATACCGACAATCAACGCAATATTGGATTTTGGTTTTGCTTTGGACGAAGTGCTTTGAGAACTCCCGGACGACACGGCTGGCGTTTTCTTTCCCGCTAACTTGTCTATCGGCTTTAACAAAGGCGAAGAGCCGCCGCTGTTTCCTTTCGACGAACCGGAAATTGGAGAAGTTGCCTTTGCAATCGCATGGCTCTTGGATTTTTTAGCGTTAGGCGCATTCGAATCATGAATCAAATCAATTTTGCTATCGATGTTCGAGGCTTCACTTTTTGCAATTGCCCTGAGCACTCCGCTATCGGAGGCGGATAAGCTGACAACGGAACTACCTATTGCCACTTTAGTGCTGTTACCTCGATTGGTAACTGTATCCACATCGTGTTTCGATTTCTTTGTTCCTTCGTCCAGCAGGTCGGCCACGGAAAGATTGTTGTTTCTAGCCTTGGTTGGGTCACCCTCAGTTTCTTTGCGATATTTTGCCAACCAAGTTTCTAGGATTTCGGCAACTTGCAAACAGTCCTTGTATCGGAATCTTGGGTCCTTCTGCATCATTTTGACGCAGACTCCATCCAATTCGCCCGGGCAATCGGGCCGGTCCTTCCGGATATCAGGTGGCATGGAGTTTTGATGACGAATAATTCGGCTAGGAATACTTCCCTCTGGAAAAGGCGCATGACCAGTCAATAAAAAGTAGAGCGTGCAACCCAGACCATACATGTCTGCGCGGCTGTCGATTTTATGACTATTTATGGCTTGCTCAGGAGGCAAGTAGTCAGCGGTACCGAGAACTTTGTCGTTGTATTCCATCGTGAGCGAGGGATCGGTTTCTTCAGAAAAAAGCGCCAACCCCAAGTCGAGGACTTTTACGACCCCTTTCTTGTTGATCAAGATATTCGCCGGCTTGACGTCGCGATGAATTAGACCTGCTTCGTGAGCGTGGTGAAGTCCGCGAGCCGATTGCGCGATGTAGTCAGCTGCTACCGCAAAAGGCAATGGCCCGTGCTTGCGTACCAGGGTTTGCATGTCTGCTCCATCGACATACTCCATCACCAAATAGTGCGTGTCCTTTTCGTTATCGATATCGAATGCTCGAACGATGTTTGGGTGATTCAACGAAGCGATGGCTTTGGCCTCGCGCTGAAATCGTTCGAGATAGCTATTGTTCCCAAGTTTCGATTTTGGGAGCACCTTGATGGCTCGCTTGTGCTTCATCACAAGATGCTCTGCCAAATAGACGCTGCTCATCCCCCCCGAGCCCAAGTGACCTAGGAGTTTGTGGTTCCCAAGAAAAAAGCCTTTGTACTTTCCTTGGAGTATTTTCTCGCATTGCCATCTGGTAACCAAGCCTGCGTCCTCAAGTTCTTTGCAGACAACCACAGGATCCTCTGGCAAAACACCATCATGGCGATCTCGGATCAGATCAAGTTGCGAACGAAGCCTAGTCGACTCAACAAGACGGCTCTTTTCGATAAGCTCGAATATTCGGTCAGATGTGATCTGCGTCATGCCAAACTGTTCCGCTAAGGCTCCACCAGTGTTGCGACCTTTGGGAGTTCTCGATAAAACGAACCTGTAAAAACAAGAAGAGTGCGTCAGTGCATCCAACTTCTCGCTATGCCGCCTGTCTTTAGTGTACTGAAATTTCTTTCAAAGCATATTGGCGGCCCGACAAGAATACAGGTTTTCCCATTTTTCCGGTCGGGAATGCTCAACATTGATTTACTAACCGTATTATCTTTCGGTCTGGCGTGCCCTCCCGACTTTTTGTTGATGTTGCTAGAATCTCGCTGCAATCCGCCAATTGAAATTAGGCGAGCGGCATGTGTAAACATACCTAGCACGACGCGCAAGCTAGTGATTCCTGCACCCAATTCACTAGCTTGCGCGTCGTGCTACTGGTACTTTACGTTCCGCCGCTCGCCTTAGTCCTTTCCTCACTCGCACTATTCAAGGCTTTTAGGCATGAGTTATTTTTCAGACATCCGCAAGATTCAGTACGAAGGACCTCAAAGCAGAAATCCCTTGGCATTTCGTTGGTACGACCCCTCGGAAGTAATAGAGGGAAAGACAATGAAGGATCATCTGCGGTTTAGCATTGTCTATTGGCATACCATGCGCGGGACCGGTTCCGATCCCTTCGGACCTGGGACCGCTATTCGGCCTTGGGACGACGGCTCAAATTCCGTTGAAAACGCACTGAGACGGGTCGAGGTGGCATTTGAAATCTTCGAAAAACTGGATGCTCCCTTTTACGCGTTCCATGATCGCGATGTTTCGCCAGAGGGCGGTTCGTTGCGTGAGACCAATGCAATCTTTGACCGGGTGGCCAAGTCTCTGAAAGAACATCAAGATAAAACTGGCGTGAAGCTGCTTTGGGGCACGGCCAACATGTTTAGTCACCCTAGATATATGCACGGGGCAGCGACGACCTGCAACGCGGAGGTATTCGCGTTCGCAGCTGCACAAGTCAAAAAATGCTTGGAGGTTACCAAGGAATTGGGGGGTGAAAACTACGTTTTCTGGGGCGGTCGTGAAGGCTATCAGTGCCTTTACAATACGGATATGAAGCGCGAACTCGACAATCTAGGCAGGTTTTTCCATATGGCAGTCGATTATGCCAAGAAGATCGGATTCAAGGGTCCGTTTTTGATCGAACCCAAACCAAAAGAACCGACCAAACACCAGTACGATAGCGATGCTGCCGCATGTCTGAATTTCTTGCGCAATTATGACTTGATGCCATATTTCAAACTGAACATCGAAACGAACCACGCAACCCTGGCTGGACACACGATGATGCACGAGCTTGATTATGCTGGCATGCAGGGAGCTCTTGGGTCCATCGATGCCAATACCGGCGATTTGCTTCTGGGCTGGGACACCGACCAATTCCCGACGGACTATTACCTAACGGCTCAGTGCATGCTTGCCATTCTAAAGCATGGTGGGCTGACAACAGGCGGAGTCAATTTTGATGCCAAGGTGCGTCGCGAGAGCTTCGAACCGATAGACCTTTTCCATGCACACATTGGCGGGATGGACGCTTTCGCGAGAGGACTACGAATCGCAGCAGATATTCGTCGGGACGGAGTTATCGGCCAATTTGTTTCCAACCGCTACAGGAGTTGGGATAGCGGCATTGGTGCCGAAATCGAGGCCGATAACACAACCTTTGAAAGCCTAGAAAAGTACATGCTCGATAAAGGAGAAGCTGCTCCAAATGAAAGCGGACGTCAAGAAATGCTTGAGAATATATTCAACAGATATCTCTGATTTAAGCGACAAGAACGATCTACCGGTCAAGGAGGTGGTACAGCTTTTGAACGCCCCAATGGGCTTGCCCATTGGACGTAAAGTTTCCACGCTAGAAGCGATCGCATCAAGCAATACCCGCCTTCCCACCCAGTCCAACGCTTGTGACGTTGGACGGGGTGGGAAGGCGGGCGTCCGCGTGGCACACGCCTCTAGCCAAAAAGCGTTGGCTCCAACGGGACGAGCTCGTTGGGGGCTTGCTCATAGCCCAGGCGACGATTTGACGGTTGGGTGAGCGATCGCATCCTTCGATGATCCAGAGTAGATACTTCGCCACCATCGACCGGAATGCAAACGCCGGTAATGAACTCATTGGTTGCTAGAAAGTAAGCGGCTTGCGCAACGTCCTCAGGCCGCCCAAGCCGTTTTAGAAGACAGTCTTGCAGGATCGCATCGGCCTTGGCTGGAGATATAGACTGGTCCAACATCACAGGCCCAGGCAATATCGCGTTCACCCTAACCGACGGATTCCGTGTTGCCAGCTCGACGGCCAGCGACCGCGTCATGGTTTCGATGGCCCCTTTGCCTGCAAAGTACGCCGAAAAATCACGATAAGGCCTTAGCACTGCCCAATCACCGACTAGAACGATGGATCCGCCCGTCGGTTGTGCGACCATCTGCAATCCAGCTGCTTGACTGCAAAGAAACGTACCCAGCGTGTTGACCTCGAATTGGCGGCGAACATCCTCAGCCGTGGTTTCTTCCAAAGAACGCCAATCCCAAATGGCTGCCGAATTTACCAGTACATCAAGTCGTCCAAAATGCTGAACAATTTGATGCACCGAAGACTTCGCAAAATCGGAATCTTCCACTGAGCCTTGAACGACGATGGCTTCCGTTCCATTGCGTTTCAACTCGGAAGCACATTGCATTCCGTTATTCAATGAAGTATTCGCATGCAGCGCGATTTGGAAGCCCTGTGTTGCAAAGTATTTGGCGATAGCTTGACCTACCCTTGGAGATCCACTACCGGTTATCCACGCAACTCTTTTGCCGATCATTTCTGTGTGCATCTCCATACCGTGAGAAGTGTTTGCATTATTGTTAAGAGTTATCCTACGCGGAAAAAGATTCTAGTGCGTCTACAAGTCCAATTCTGCGGGCCGTACATCGAGTGCAGAACGGCACTCCGTACCGTTTTCTCGGCACGGAGTGCCGAGCTACACTATCTTGCTGCCCACTTCATCGACTCCGATCAAATAAATTGCGAGTCAGAGCATCTGGGCTGCCCATGCCCTACGAGACGGACTAGAATTAGGGTTGGTCCATTCCCGTAGTAATCCCACCCGCCTCACGGCGGAAATGCAAGCCGTCCAGCCGAGGAGCCCGTAGTGAGGCAAGCACTAATTAGCGATATCCACGGCAATTTTGAAGCACTTCAAGCCGTAATGACGGATATTGCGAGCCAATCCGTAGACCAAATCATTTGCCTTGGGGATATCGTTGGATACGGGCCTAACCCTTGCGAGTGCCTTGACTTAGTGATGAGAAAAACCTCGCTAACGATCATGGGGAATCACGATCAAGCGGCCCTTTTTGATCCGGAAGGCTTTAATCCTGTAGCGCTAAGGGCAATCTATTGGACTCGAGATCGTTTGGACGCTGGGATTATATCTGTCGTTAACAAGCGATGGGATTACTTGAGTGAGCTCCCTAAATTGCACCACCAAGAAAAATTCATGTTTGTTCATGGTTCCCCCAGGGATCCAACCAACGAATATGTCTTTCCGGAAACCATCTACGACAAGAACAAGATGGAAAACATATTTACCCGTGTAACTCAGTATTGCTTCCAAGGTCACACGCACATGCCCGGTGTGTTCACTCCGGACCTGGAATTTATCAAGCCGTCGCAATGCGATGGCGTTTTTGCCCTGGCCAAGGAAAAGTTGATGGTGAATGTTGGCAGTGTTGGCCAACCTAGAGACGAAGACAATCGAGCTTGTTATGTCATAATCGATCACGATGCTAAGAAAATGTACTTTCGCAGAGTCGAATACGATTTCGAAACGACTTGCCAAAAGATTTACGCTGTAAGCGAACTCGATAACATGCTTGGCGATCGATTGCGCACTGGGCGCTAATTTGGGACTTCCCACCTTCATCATTATCAATTTATAGAAACATCCATTCGTGCGGACTGCAATCGTAAGCGACATTCATGGCAACTTGGAAGCGTTGCAAGCTGTATTGAAGGATATTGAGTCCCAGGGCTGCGATCGGATTATCTGCCTCGGCGACGTCGTAGGTTACGGTGCCAATCCCTGCGAATGCCTCGATATTGTTTCTACGTTTGAGCAGTGCATTTTGGGGAATCACGACTATGGTGCATTGATTG
>JANLUJ010000340.1:0-2125 GCA_031363425.1 Pirellula sp. | reverse complement strand
TTCGAAACGCTAAGTCACAACCGTAGATTGTCCCTAGTGCCACGAATTGCAAGTTTTGTTGCACTGTGCAATCTAGTTACCAGGCTCTCCGGCTCTGCCTGGTAACTCAATGCAAGCGAGGCTCCGCCTCGCCGAAATGCTCTTTAGTTTGTGAACTCCGGAGGCAGGAGCCTGAGGGCCGCTATTAGAACCAAACGGCTGTTCACGAACACAGTCTTGGGATATCGCAATGACGACGGCTTTTGCAGAACAACCGCTGAGACGCTGACCAAGCAACGCTCTAGTCCCCTTTCGCTTTTGCGATGACGAAATCGATAAGTGGTTGGCATCTAAAAAAGCCTTCCCAAAAATTGTGACCTTGCCCTTTTGCAACAAGTAATTGGACGTACGCCGTGGCCCCTTCTTTCTCATAGGCTTCGAGGAAAGTTTGAGAGTTTTCCTTCAGCGGTACGACTTTATCCTCATCGCCGTGGACGATGAAAATTGGCCTCTTTGCCTTTGCCAATACTGGCATGCGGGCGATCGGATTGTACTGATCCATTTTCGTCTCCCGGTCATTGGGCGACATCTCAAATGCGATGATAGCCTTCGCAATTCCCGGATACGTCTGCCGGCGAGAAGCGATACATGGTTCTCATCAATCGTCACTTCGTAGGGGAGTGTTAGAGCGTTGACCAAGATAACGCGATGGTTGGCCCCCTTGGAAATCGCAACGCCAATAAGCAACGCAAAAAATGAGGCGAGTATTGCCGGCCCCACAAAATAGGAGATGGAAGATTACCACGTATTGGTCTGAGCCACTTCGATGCCTTGATTGCTAAGAAAGGGGGTGTTGATGGCTTACCGTTCAGAAACTGGATCGCCGCTTCGCTTCAACTCGTCAATGGCATTGCGATTTCAACTTTCCCATTGTCTTAGAGGCAGGCAACGCTGTTTTCCTTAGTATGCGTTACCAGCGACATTGATTGCGTAGGGCATTATCTTGGAAGTTTCAAATCCGGATTCGACTTGAATGTCGTGCACCACGATCTTTGCATTCGTACCTTTGAGCAAAGAAATTGGGGGCAATTGTTCGCGATGGATGCTGCGGTCTTAGAATCCGAGCATCCAAATCATTCCAGCGTTCGAGCAGGCTGGCCGCCTGTGCTTAGTTGGAACTAAGCCTTTACGCCTTCTTCGACCTTCCAGCCGTAGGCGACGTCGCCCTTCTTGGCACCCTTTTCGTCCATTTCGGTATAGGTCACTTTGATTTCTTCGAAGTTCAAGCTGAAGCTCTCATGAGGCTTGTCTTGGCTTCCGCCAGAAACCGAATAGGAACATACCATTACGTTTTTCAATTCGTACTTGTAAAACGTTTCGCGACCGGAGTTGACTGCGGTTGTCTTGCAGTGGATTTCCACCTTCGGAAATACTTTTCCAAGGCAAACTGCTTCAGCAATCTTAGGACCGGATTTGTCCAAAAGTTTGGAACATTGCAAGTCTTCGTGGAGGATTGTGCCGCGACGACGTGCGGCCCCGGTGGCTCCAGCCCCAGCCTTGTGAATTACCTGTGAAAAGCTTTCCAAGTCGGTCCACTTTTCATGTCCCTTTGCTTTGGATTCGCCGTCGATACCATCAAATTTAATATAAGCTGCCATGATTTGTTCCTGATTCAAGTTCGTTGATTAGATACGGTTTTGTCGCTCGACACGAAGGTTCTCGTTGAATCCTTGTAGAGGTTGCGTATTGTTCTGCATTTCTTTGCAAGATTCTTGAAATCCTGCGATTCTGATTGCATCGTCGGACTACGCTGACCGTTCGGTCTTGAAGCGGACATTTTTTCTTGCTTCAAAATCCACCTTAAGATTGCTTGCTTTGTACGATTAACAAGTGAAAGATGGGTGGAGGCGGATAAGTGTCGCCGGAGATTCCAAGTGGAATGCTCGGATTGAGGCGGAAATCAGCCTTGCAAGGCCTCAGTTTTGCATGTAAATTTCGTGATAGTTGAGCACTTGGTCAAAGCTAGAGTCACTCAGGTCGACATAAAAGTACGTTCGTAATTCAATAATAAATATTCCCTTGTAGCTCAGTTGGCAGAGCAACGGACTGTTAATCCGTGTGTCGGTGGTTCGAGCCCACCCGGGGG
>JANLUJ010000325.1:0-1245 GCA_031363425.1 Pirellula sp. | reverse complement strand
ATTCTTGTTATATGAAAATCCTCGCGATCATCGTACGGGAGTTCGACCGGTGTTTTAGCCGCAAGTGCAGGATCGCGATTGGTTGAAGCTTGTATTGCTTGATGCAATTCGAGAAGCATAACGCGTTTCTTGGCGCCCTCGCCAACCTCGATTCCAACCTTCTCAAATAGCGAAATATCGCCTTTGCGTTTGGCGTCTTCTGCCTTTTCTTTGTCGGATTCTGAGGCGACACTGGCGACTGCTCCCTCAGCACCCTTCCAACGTGGCTCCTCAACGACGCTGAGCACTCGACCCATGGTTGCATGGTTCGTAACCATTCCTACCAACAGAACAGACAAGGCACCCACCACCCAAGGTTTCTTCATTCGCACGATGCGATCGACAACAATCTCGCGAGGCAAGAGGCTGGTTTTCATTGGCCCTCGCTTAAGCAATTGCAAACAAATACCGTAAACGACACCGAACGCAGCTGCATTTTCCTTGAAGGCTTGCGCCCCAGTCACTTCGGTCCCCTCAAGTTTTGGGTACTTATCAAGGATGTCGACATCCAAGCCAAGGTTTTTATTTAAAAACTGTTGCAGGCCAGGCAGTTTGGCCGTATTGCCCAAAAGCAACATCGACTCCAAATCGCTCTTCTTGTTTAATGTCTTAAAGAAATTGAGCGAACGCTGGATCTCGGTCACCATGTCGTTAAAAACCGGTCGCATGGCTTGGAAAACCAACTTGGGGTCATCCGCTTGCATCGCATTCCTTTTGAGATGCTCTGCTTTGGCAAACGTCAGTTTCAGGTCTTTCGTCAATTGACGAGTGAAATGATTTCCACCGATAGGGATGCTTCGCTGCCACACGCGAAAGCCGTTCGTGACAATTAGATCACTAGCGTCGGTGCCAATAGAAAGTACAACCGTCGATTTGTGTGGGCTTTCTTGATCAAATGTCTCCGTCGCCATCCGTTCGGCGAACCGATCATAAGCGATCATGTTGTAGATACTCATCGGAGCCAATTGCACCAGATCGAGATCCATGGTTCGTTCGCGGTAAGGCTTTAGAGATCGGAAAACCGCATCGCGTTTCATAGCAAACAATCCGACTTCGCTTTCCAGCGCGTAGCCGTCTTCGATCGTTGCTCCCTCCATTTGCTGGTAATCCCAAATCACATCATTGAGGTCGAATGGGATCTGTTGCTTGGCTTCGTACTTGACGATGTCGCCAATTTTTTTGACTTCAACTGGCGGTGGCTTGAAG
>JANLUJ010000307.1:0-2501 GCA_031363425.1 Pirellula sp. | reverse complement strand
GCCAAAATCCGAATGACATTTGCGTTGCAGACTGTATAATCATGATCGGCCTTTCTGTTGCGTCGTAAGCTGCTTGTGATAAACAACTTATACGCACAGAAGGCCGTTTTTGTTCAACAAACAATGAATAATCCGCGCTAGGTGCATCTTGAATTGCATCTGCATACGTCCGCAGGCTGCGCGAGTCCGTTGGGCGTCTTCGAAACCAACCCTTTTCTGGTCAGGTTTTGTCAGAGATCGGACGGGAGAATATACGGGAATTCCTTCAATGCATTTATCGAATCATCTATAGAATCATCCATAGAGTCGTCGATTCAAGCGTCGAAATTCTCACTGTATTTCACGGATCGCAACTTCTTGATTCGCCCGATTCATGACATTGAATACGAGGATTCCTTGACGTGAGGACATACTATTGGCTTTCTTCAGTTTGCCAGTCGTCCCTCGCGGCGGTTCAGTATCCGACATGGCTCTAAGCATGACAATGCGATCCATAAGAAGTTGCTCGAAGTGTCTCTTTTCTATTGAAGGTGGTTGTGCGATGAAAGAACCGATCAATGGTAAATAGGATGGACGTGAGGCGTCTGCCCACAGAATGTAAAAGCAAATAACGCCGGTACCATTGTCCGCGGTCAAATGTTCGATAAATCCCACTTTGCTTTTCCACAACAACTCGACCGCGGTTTCGATTTGCTCCGAAGCGCTCGGAATGCTGTTCACGAGCATTATTTCCAATGCCGTCTGGATTTGATTCTGAAGGCTTGCCTCTAGTTGTGAGAATTGCCATTTCAAGAAGGAACTCTTAGTGAGGTTGGCTCGTTGCTCGGGTGGCAGTTCGGCGAATAGGCCTAGAATGATGCGAATCGATGGATTGGCCATTTGATAAAGTACTGGATGGCTGTCTTTGAAAAGTCGATCTCTTTCGAGGTCGGAAAGTTGTCCCAAACTACATCGGACCGAAATATCGATCTCACGCTCGAGGGAATGGCGCGCGACCTCCCCACATCCGCTAAGCATAAAAACGATTCCACAAAAAACCGGACTGGCAAATCGAAACATAAGTCATCTCCCATCGAAGTTGGGGCATTGAAAACCGACTGGTTCGTTCGTCTCATTGGCGGACGTACCAGGCCACAAAGTCAATATAGACATTCTGTCTGATTTGTCAAGAGTTGTACCGGGAGCCATTTTTTTGATAGTGAATCAGCCCGCGGCAAGGGGCTTGCGGCAAGAGGCTTGTTGATTTAGTACTTGCTCGCATGCGTTTCTTTTAACAGTTAGCCGTAGGCGTACGGGCAAGGGAACCGAGTACGCCTTCGGCTGACTGTTAAACGACTAAATCAACAAGCCCGCTAATGTAGCTCGGATCTCCGAGCCGAGAAAAAACGGCACGGAGTGCCGTACTACACTAAAAGAACGGCCCGCAAGCGTCCGGTTGGGCCCGACTTATGATCGACGCCAAGAAGCAATAGTCCCTGTCTGAAATTCTTTGCCAGGCGAGTAGATTTCTATCGGACACTTGCCTTGGAACCGGACGCGTAAGCGATTTTTTTGGATTCGCGGGTGGATAGGCTGATGAAAGACTTTTTCGAGATTGTCTTGCAAGCAAAAGGCCTGTAAATTGCTCCAGTCTGTATATGTTCGTTTTTGCTGGAATTCACTGCGATTTTTATGTCTCAATCCGCCTCTCGCCCACTTGTCGATCGACTATTGTTGGGCTACTTACTAGCTCTCACCATCTTCATAAGTGCTTTTCTGCTTTTCCAAGTGCAACCGCTGATCAGCAAGTTTATCTTGCCTTGGTTTGGTGGCAGCCCAGCGGTTTGGACAACAGCCATGCTGTTTTTCCAATGCACGCTGTTTTTGGGATATGTTTACTCGCATTTGCTTTTCAGTCGGTTGAGCTTAGTGAAACAGGTGCGGGTTCACATCGTATTGCTCGCACTAGCGTCCGTCATGGCGATATTTGTCATTCCATTGGATTCATTGAAGCCGAAGGGCACAGAAGATCCGACAATACGGATTCTGCTTTTGCTAACCCTTTGTGTGGGTTTGCCGTATGCAGTGCTTTCAACAACTGGGCCGCTCATTCAAGCATGGTTCTCGCGCGCCTATCCTGGGCGCTCTCCCTATCGACTTTTCTCGTTATCGAACATGGGATCGTTGATTGCTTTAGGCTCCTTTCCCTTTGTCTTCGAACCTTTTATGGAATTGAAAACGATGGGTCGTTTTTGGATGATCGGGTTTTGGGTCTTTGCGGGGCTGTGCGCTGCGTGTGGATTAAGCATGTTGCGAATAACGCAAAGTGAGTTGGGATCGAGCGATTCGTCGACAGCTCACTCAGAGGGCACGTTGCCATTGTTGTGGCAACGGTTTTCTTGGATTGGGCTCTCAGGGCTTTCTTCGTTGATGTTCATTGCCACGACGAACCATGTTTGTCATGACATCGCAACGGTTCCATTCCTTTGGATTATTCCTTTGGCGTTGTACCTGTTGACGTT
>JANLUJ010000295.1:0-10846 GCA_031363425.1 Pirellula sp. | reverse complement strand
CGCTTCTTTTCCAGAACAAAGAAACCAAATCGACCCGCATCCAAGTCGAATTGGAATACGCCAAGGCAATTGAAAAAACGCCCGGCCAAAATAGCGTGTCGTTCATGGCTCCCCAAGCCCCAGTCAACAAATGGCTCATCCGGATACCAGACGCGGGTGTCAAGGTCCAAGTGGATCCAATGCTCGCGACGACGGAGACACCATTAAACAAAGGTAACGAAACAGACAAGCCAACGGGAACCGAAGTTCTCGCGTTCGTCGGCGTATCGCCAAATATTCGCATTCGTTGGGTCCCCAAATCAGAAGGGGCGACCGGCATGACCACATTGGCAAACGTCCAGGTGCAGCATCGAATCGCGATCGAAGAAGGAATGGCTCGAACGACCTCGCAGTTCTTCTACACAATCGATCGATCGGAACTTTCACAGCTTTCTATCGCTCTTCCGCCCGAACAGAAAGTTATCAATGTCTTTGATCCTAACGTTCGGAAATGGTCCGTCCAAGCGGGAAATACCGAACAGGCAATTGCACCGAAGTTAATCGTCGAGTTATTTGAATCGGCCAAGCAAGCCCAGAATCTTTTGGTAGAAATGGAGTCAACCCTGGATTCAAAATCGGGCGATAGCTTGGCGATCTCGAATTTCGATTGCTTGGATGCCAATCGACAGCAAGGTGTTTTGGCGGTTAAGGTTGGACTGGGGCTGCGGGCTGAACCAATTGATCGAAAAGGACTAATGCAATTAGACCCTGCCGAGTTACCGCAGCCATTGGCCGGTGAAGCCTGGACCTTTGCTTATCGATTCACTTCCGTTCCATACGACCTAAAACTCAAGTTAGACAAGGTTCTGCCAACGATCCGCGTCGAACAATATGTCGAAGCGTTCATCGAACCACAATCGTTAACTCTAGAGCTGACTACAACGCACAAAATCGAAAACGCTGGTGTGTTTCAACTGGAATTCGATGTTCCGCCGGACTTTGAGCTAGTCCAAGTATCAGGACGAAGTGCTGCCAATGTCGAAGCCGCCTCGATCGACGCGTACCGCCTCGGCAACGATGAAAAAACCCGTCTCGTTGTCAACCTAAATCGGCGAGCGATTGGCCAAGTTGGAACGCGGATCCAATTGCGTCGCAAGTTGGACGATCCGAATTTGCTCTCACCAACAGGTACCGGCAGTACGATCTCCATTCCGATTCCGCGGTCCGCAGGTGAGTACGTCCAGTGGATCGATGGCATGATTTCTGTTTATGCTCCCGAGAGTTTGCGCATTAACCCAAACGCAAAGACCGGCGTTCGCGATGGCGTTGTTGCCGAGTTACGAGCCAGATGGCCAAGTACATTTCAAGTATCACACCCATTGCTTTCGGAGGTTTTGATTTTTGCACATGCTCTTGAGCCGGTGAGCCTGTCTTTGGCGGTTGAGCGCAAGAAGCCGTCTGTCACTGTCCGTCAAATGCTGGACACGATGGTGGAGCCGGGTTCCGTCAAATTCACTTCCACTCTTTTCACTAAAGTGCAATACAGTAGCTTGGCCTCGCTGCGGCTGGATGTTCCCGAATCGCTGGCCAAAGAAATTCGTATCGCGACTCCCGGGATTCGGGAAAACACCATCAATCCGCCACCTACGGACCTAGCTTCGGGTTATGTGGCCTGGGAACTCGTCGGCGATACACCGTGGCTCGGAGAACGCGTCGTTCAATTGGGCTGGCAACAAAGAGTGGACGGCCTCGATATAGGAAAGCGAAGCAAAATCGATGTCCCCCGTTTGATACCTCGCAACGTGGATCACGCTTGGGGACAAGTCGTGCTAAACCGAAAGGACTCCATCGATCTGCAATTGGAAGACGGTAGCAGCGGACTCAGGCCGATCGACCCGCGTTATGATTTGATGCCTGGAACATCGTTTCCTGACGCCTCGAGAGCATTCGAATACCAATCGGATTGGACGATGCAAATCGCTGCCACACGATACGCCCTGGAGCAGGTCAAGCAGACAAGCATCGAAAGGGCCTTCGTTCGCGCAGTCGTAACGCGAAGCAAACGAATTGGGGTACATGCTGCGTACCGAATGCGAAACGCTAGACAGCGTCTTGCTTTACAGTTGCCCGAGGGTGCAGAGTTTGATGCGCAGCCTTTGCTTATCAATGGTCAAAGCGTTTCGTTAGAGCGAGGAAGCGCCGATCAACTTTATATTCCTCTTGCGGGTTACGATCCAACGCAGGCGATCCTCGTCGAACTGAGATACACGACGCCGGGCGATCACCAGCAGATTGATCTGCCGGTGTTTCCCGATGAGCCCGCTGTCCAAACTGCCTACCTTGGAGTCTTCCTACCAAAAGAAAGGACCTTGCTCGCTTCGAACGGCCCTTGGACCATCGAATTTAGTTTGCCATCTGGTTTTCGGAAATCCCAACCCCAATGCAATCTAGACGTAAATGCCCTGATGAATTGGGTGAAGGACGGAGTGAATGTCAGCAGGTCGACCGATTTCCAAGCAGATGGCGTGATGTACTTGTACTCGACGCTGCGCCCTGAAATTGGAACCGAAGGTGCATTGAAATTGTTTGCCATTGAAGATAAATGGTGGACGAGCGCCGTTTTCGTTGGACTACTGTGCTTTGGTTTGTTTTTCTTGTTTCGACCGATACAGACTAAGGTCGTTGCTGTAGCTGGGCTAGTGGCAATTATTATTGCAATCGGGGTTGTTGCTCCAACGTTTGCAAGCCAGCTGCTTAGCTATTCGGCGGTAATAGGTGGGCTGATGGTTTTGGTGCTTTGGGGGGCTCGCGAGGTTGTACGAAACGTTGATTCGCGAGTGATTCATAGGTCACCTGAGATCATTCCAAAGGAGTTGCCGGCACCCAATACTCAAATTGCGACAGCCGACGAAGTACAAGGGGGCAACGAAAATGCATAGTCGAGCTTGGAACGACAGAAATTGGTATTGCAATCATTTGTTCACTAGCTTGCGCGTCGTGCTATGTTGGTGGTTGATGTCCTTTGCCTCGGAGGTTTTCGCGCAGGCAAAGGCACCAAGTGACCTGCCTAAATTGCCGACGCGTGAGATCCGTGTTCCGTTCGATGATCTGCCAGTGCTGCTGGGGGGCACCAATCAACGCATGTTCATGACTCGGTCGGAATACGACGAGCTCCTCATTCAGGCAAACGTCACGCCCGAACAAATCGCCGTTGCCCGTGCGCAGCAACTAGACGAAAGCAACATACCAACAAGCGTTGTCATGCTTGACGCCTTGCACGCGGTGACGATAGAGGCAGGTCGTGCCGTTATCCAAAGCGATATCACCATCGAAGTCCTCAAACCAGGACTTCAGCCGGTATACCTGGCGTTGCAACATGTCGGACTGCTCGAAGCGTCGCTGGATAACGAGCCTGCGATGCTCTCGCCATCACTCGACGCAATCCAACCCGGCGCGACTCTGCTGTTGAATGAAAGAGGAAGGCATCGACTTAGGCTCAGGATGGTGGCCGCGGTCAACACATCAGCAGCACAACAAACGTTGACTATCGCTTTGCCCCACGCCGCTGCAAACAAGTGGACGATGAACGTGCCTGGAAACGTGGAGATACTTTCCGGTGCTCACGTTCGTTCGAGAAGGGTAGATGAAGCTGCGAACAGGACCCTGTTTGAGTGGATGCCGAATCGTTCCGAAAATGGCTTTTTGCAACGCTCCTGCACGATCGTGATGACACTTAACAACAAATTGTTACGAGATACGCGCGCGTTGGAAGCTAAAAGTTTTCTGTCCACCGAGATCACCGAAGCGTACGAACAAGTTACACAGCGAGTCAGGATCAACGTTTTGAATGGAGCGGAGAATAAGTTTCAAATTGATATCCCGAACGGATTCGAAGTGCGTAAAGTACAGTCTCCGCTTTTGTCTCGTTGGAACACACTTGCAAAACCGCAAGCGGCTGCAGGAACAGAACAAGTTTTAGAGATCGAATTGAGAGAGCCGGTTTCGGATCAAGTTGTATTCGACATTGTGGCCAGCAAACCGGCTCGTAGCAATTATTCAGAACAACCCGTTGACTGGAGTTGGCCAGTATGGCGAGTTCTTGACGCTGACAATCAGACTGCCGTCCTTGCTATTAGCCTTGAAAAAGGGCTTCGCATTCAGTCGTTGGAGTATGGGGATCTCATTCCGTTAGACGAAGGCGTTTTCACTACTGCCCTGCCGGATGCACTGCGTGCGCGCGAAGCGACCGCTCCGAAAGTACGCCTAGTTGCAACGATGTATGCTCCAGACGCGCTTCAGTCAATCAAGGCACAAATCACGAAGCCAAAATCCATGGCGAAAAGTAGGCTGAACATCTTAACAATTGTTGGCGAATCGGGTGTTCGAGCCCGAGCTTTGGTTGAGCTCGAATCGGGCAACGAAAGCGTCGCCAATTTTGATGTGTCGCTGCCTCCAAGCTGGCGACTCCAAACGGCCAAGTTGATGGATGGGGTCCGTTTGCCATTCGAGGTTTTGAACGCGGATAGTAAGCCTAGAGTGGCAGCGGAACCGAATGGTCCGACTCGGACGCGCATCCATCTCGCTCGCCCACTTGCTCCAAATTCCTTCATTCAGATCACGTTAGAATCTTCAACGGTTCCGAATGGTTGGCTATCCCAGTGGAGTGAACAACCGTTTGCATTTCCGTCGATTGTCATTTTAGGGACTGAAGCCGGCTCAAGTGTCCTTGCTACGATGGCCGAACCGGATTTCACAATCGATGTTTCCAAGGCTGAAAACCTACTTGCCTTATTCGAAAGTGAGAGAATAGCCCTCAAGATTCAAGGGGATGGGAGTGGTCCGTCGTACTCTGCTCAAGACGGCAATTGGTCGCTTGAACTCACTGCAAAACGCAAGAAGGCACAGCTTAGCGCGGAGGTTTTCTCGTTCTTCAAGATTGAGTCTGACAGTATCAAAGTAGCTTACGAATTGCGTCTCGCCATAAAACAAGCATCGGCGGACAGCCTTCAATTCTCGCTGCCGGACTCCACGCCCCAAGAGCTAGCGATTCGTGGTCTGGACAGCGTACTCGTCAAGGAATCGACCAGTCGAATAGAAGGAGGAGATCGCATTTGGTCGATCAAGCTTGCTAAGAGAGTGTCGGGTGCGGCTAAATTGTTTATTGAATATTCGAAAAATCTTGAGACTGCTGTCAATCTTACACTTCCGATTCCTAAAGTCATCGACACAATTTACCAAACCGGAGTGATCGCATTGGAAGGGGATGACGAATTGGAAGTTGCTGTGCTTCAGCATCCAAGATTTGCCGACGTTGGTGAACTGACTGAGTCGAGTCGTTCTGTTGGAAGTCGATTGCTTGGAGTATATGGATACTCGGTTGGTGATCAAGCCGGTGATGTTGTATCGGTAAATGTGTCACGGAGAGAGCTTCAGTCAATCCCGACGACGATTGTGGAACGTGCTTTACTTAGCACCGCGTTATCCGCTCATCGCGCAAGCTTTCATATTGCCGAATTGCGATTGAGAACCACCGGTGGATTCATGCAGGCAAAGCTACCTCTGGGTGCGGTACTGTGGTCTGTTGTCGTAGACGGCATGCCTTTCTTACCTCAGCGGCTCGACGATCAATTGCTCATCGAATTGCGAACGAATTCTCGAGTTCCTGCAACACGCAATACGACAACCAGCGACCCATACCTGCATGTGGTCCGAATTGCGTATGAAACGCCTATCAGCGCAATTGGCCTGAGGACAGACGTAGAACTTGCAGCGCCATTGCTCTCCATGATGCAAACTGCGACAAGTCCATCATCGCCCATTCCGACGGCCGACATGGAATGGCGAATTTGGATGCCAGATGAGCTTCGAGTTATCGAGTCGTTCGGCGACTTGAGGCTATTTGGAGACAACGCCGCAGATGGATTTCCGTACAACATATTGTCATCGTTGCAGTTATCAAGGGGATGGACCGCGCATAGATTCACAGGTGGAACAAACATTATTTATGAAATGGACAAGTCTACATCGTTGAACTCGTTGCAGGGCATGCCGACACCTTCAGCCGCTACTGGTGGAAGTACCATCGACAATATGCCTCGCAGCAGGTCGGATGATTCGGTCGCACGGCGGGGCTTACCAAGATCGCAAGGTACCGCGATGCCATCGCCGAATTTCCCAATGCCGCAATCAGATCTATCAATGATTGATCCATTCAAAGAGGGAGCGGTTCCATCGATGCCGCCGGTCGCATCCTCTGCGCAACCTCAACAATCGAATATGGGCTCCAGCATCGACGTGAACGGATTGGCGGCTTTTGAACCGCAAAAGTCCCTAGACGGACTCAGGACATTGCCAATCGATTTCCAGGGGCCGTCGACTTGGCACTCTTTTCATTTAATTGGCTTCGGCGACTCCCCCATCATTCGCTTGTCTATTTCAAACAACAATCGATTGCATTGGGCAACCGGCTCGTTGGCCGCCTTGATCGCAATGATCGGCCTCGCCTTCATTAGAAGACCCACGTTGCAGGTCGTTCGATGGACGCTTGCCATCATGGCGTTCTCCATCGGCGTCGCCTTGCTTAGCCCCTGGCCAATTGAGACTGGTTTTCTAGCGAGTGGTTGCTTCTATGCAGCTCTGGCTGTTTTGGCGACTCGAGTACTGCTTGGTTTCGTTCGAAGTGTTGGAACGATGGGTTTTAAAAATCAGCGAGGAATACTAAACGGGCCAACTATTTTGGTTGCGATCTCTTTTGCGTTGGCTAGCAGCGATGCGACTGCACAGGAGGCAATAGTCGGCAAAGATATTCGCAGCCTAGACGAGCTGATATCGCTAATGAGATTGCATACAACTACGAGCAATGGTCCTGTTGAAATACCTGCTGATGCCATCTTGGTTCCTTACCAACAGGATTCGCTGTATTCGGCCATCGGTAACGAAAAGGTTCTCGTACCGTATTCCGTATACAACCAATTGATGGATTTGGCAAAGCCTGGCAAGAGTACTATCAAGACGATCGCGCCGCCTGTGGAATACTCGCTCTCGAATCTATCCTACGAAACAACACTCGATCGCGATGACGCGTTGGAGTTTTCCCTCAAGGTCAACATCATACCTCATACCGAAACTGGACTCCTGATTCCATTTGGTTTTCAGGGTGCGGTCCTGACCTCTACCAAACTCGATGACGAACCAGCGGCTGTCAGCATTGGGCCCAACGGCTTGGCATTGCTCGTCAAAGGCAATCGATCGCATCGGTTTTTTGCTACGTTTCAAATTCCAGTTTCGCGTCAAGGAGGTTGGCGTATCGTCAGCGCCACACTCCCCACGGCGCCGTCCGGAAAGATGAAATTGAATGTACCAGTTGCCAACACGGAAGTTCGGTTGATGGGTCTGCCCGATGTCGAACAAAGAGAAACAACTCAAGCTAGTGAATCGATTGAAACGAGCGTTGCAATGGATGGCAAACTGTCGCTTCAGTGGCGTCCGAAAGTTTCGGAGAGTGTCGCCGATCAAGGACTGAGCGTTGATGCAGACTGTGCACTGGCAGTTGAGGAGCAAGGGCTTCACGCGACATGGGAAGTCAAACTGGAGTTTCGACGTGGACGTCGAGACATGTTTGATTTCGAACTGCCAAAGGACGTGGTCATCGAACGTGTTACTGGCAAGAACATTCGTGGCTGGACGATTGACAATCAAATTGACAGTCAGATTGTCAAGGTGACGCTGCTGAAGTCGGCGGTCGAATCAGAGCAGCTAACCATCGTCGCATCGCGCCCAATGCGCCTGGGCGCAGAGACTGAGGTTCTCGCCAAAGCGCCGCGATTGCTCGTGCCGGAGGCAATGTTGCAGCAAGGAAAGATCACCATTTATCGTAGCACGCTGCTCGAATTAGAGGTCGGGAACTCTAATGGCCTTGTTCGCGAGGACCTGCGCGCGGACATGCAACCGATACCTTCTGCCAGCCCAGTCCCGCTCAAGTCGTTTCAAGCGTATCGTTACCGCTCGACCGACTTCCAACTAGGCCTTAAGGTTAGTAAAGTATCGAATAAACTGATGAGCCAAACGGAGACATCGTTGCGAGTCAGCCGGAACGACTCGCGGCTACAATCAGAAGTGAAATTATCCGTAGGGAACCGTCCATTGTTTCGCGTTAGAGTGGAGTTGCCAGCGGATTGGCAATGGGATGCACCGGTTTCCGGAGAAGCGATGGAGTGGACTTTGTCCGATGAAACGAATGGTGCGAAAATCATGGACATCCTTTTTTTGAAGGGCCAAATCGGCAATGTTTCCCTTCAACTCAAGGCAAGTCAGAACCGCAACGGCGATCTTCAGGCCAACGAGTATACGTTCAATATTCCTAAGATACGTATCTTGGACGCTTCATCCGAAGAGGGCGCTATTCTGGTCTTCGCGGATGTTGGGGTCGACGTCCGTCCCGAGCAGTTGCAAGGCTGTGAGGTAGTCGGAAACCGTGCAGCAGCCAGCTTTCCGCAACGGCCTGCGCAAGCTAATGCCCAAATCCCAGTCAACGCGGCGGCACCACCTAAAACCATTTTGCGATTCACATCAGGCAACTACCACGGGTTACTGCGATTTCAATCGCGAGTACCGCAGGTCACGGCCATGTCGATCAGCAACGTCAAAGTGACACGCCGTTCCTTGGAGGAAACGTTGTACATCGAGTGGGAGATCAAGGATTCGGGGTTGCATCGTTTCGAGTTTACGGTGCCAGCCCGATTGAAAGACGCTGTTGTTTTGGCGCAAATGGTGCGGAGCATACAGCGCTTTCCAGTTTCAGAACAGATAGATGCGCCACTTAAGTGTATTATCGAACTGCAGGAAGACGTCATGGGACAGTATCGTATTCTTGTTCAAAAGGATTCACCTCTCCCCTCGGGAGTTCATCTTGTACCTATCCCTGTCATCTTGACGGGAGCCGTAGAGAATAGGTTTGTCACGTTGGAAAATTCAGGACGTGATGAGATTGTGGTGGACTCGTTGAAGGGAATAACGCAGTTGGTTAGAGGTGATTCGCAATGGGTGAAATTGCAATCGCTTTTGGGTGGCATTTCGGCAGACGTTTATCGCATCGACGAGCGGCCAGTAACAGCTGCCGGGAATGATTCAGACATCCCAAACAATCCGTCGATGGCGTTCAGATCGCAGTCGCGTTCGGTTGTGGAGACGGCTAGCGCCCGGATCGGATTGGCACAATGCGTCATTGCAGTGGATGAGTCAAGCAACTATCGGGCCACGCAGGAATTTCGCGTAGAGAACACCAGTGAAGCCTACCTAGAGTTAGAGATGCCTGCCGGTTCGCAGTTGTGGACCGCAATGGTTGCAGGCAAACCGGTGAAGCCGATTCAGTCTTCAAACAAACCGAACCGAATGGGGGCAACCCGGCTTCGGGTGCCGCTTGTCCGCACGCAAACCGGGGACCTTGACTATGGCGTTGAGCTCAAGTACGCGGGGAAAATGAAAAAAGCAGGCTTCACAACAAAGCTGGACTTTCCATTGATGGAATCGATCAACATCAACGTGGAACTTAGCCAGGTAAAGCTTCTATTACCAGAGAATCAATATTGGTATGGCTTTGACGGGACGCTTGGACAAGTTGGCGATCAGTCAGATTTCCTCGCCGGTTGGCTTTCACACAAAAACAAGCAAATAGGCAGGCTCTCTGAATTGACAGCCAAGGATTCCGAGGCGTTTTCAAAAGCTCGAGCCGAGAATAATCTGAAGCAATTGGAATCTTCAGTCAAAATGCAGTTGGGCAATTCCAGAGTGGATCTCAATGGGAATTCCAGCTTGCGTCAACAAGTTATTCAGAATGATTTTGTATCAAACGCAGCAAAGGCACAGATCGCTAAATCAGAAACCGCGGTCGAACCCAAAGTGGCGTTGGACAACCGCGGTGTATTCAATGAGTTATTGAATTTGCAATTGAATTATCGAGCAAACGGAAATGTTGATCAGGTCGAAAAGAGCGGAAGTATGGCTGCGATAAATGCACCTTCAGATAAACCTGGTATAGCGACACAGTCAGCTGGCCAGTTGCCAAAACCACAAGAGCCCTCTGGTGAAGCTGGGCAGGCCTACACCTATCAAGGCAAACGATCGAATACAGCCGGGGCAAGCGTATTGAACTCGGACGTAGTTCCATTGGCCCGTTTTGATAATGGCGAGGATTCTAAAGACAGTAAAGAGCTAGCGAGTCGTTACAAGAGTAAACTTCAACATTCCAATCAATTGCAGAGCGGGCCCGCGTTCACCAACGATGCATCTTTCGCGGGACCGGCAAACGCCCCGACAGGACAGGGCGGTTATGGCGGTGGGGGCTACGGCTCAAATTCAAATGCAGATATGTTCTTGGGTAGAGATAAACAGGTTGCCAACAACTTTGCTGTCACGCCGCCATTTGGCAGTCCAGATGATTCCAAAAGGACTAGGGAAGAGGTTCCGGGAGCGAATGGAATGCAGCAATCGGTTTCCCCGAACCAATGGGAGAGCGCTGCGGGTACTACATCGATGAATGAGTTTCGACCAAACCTCTCATTGGTTGTGACAGCACCACAAGAAACAGAGCAGCACTACATGACCAGTTTGAGCATTGATCTACCCGCCCGGGGTAAAGAATTTTTCTTCTCAACGCCTCGCGGCGACGCGGTCTTGAGCGCGAGCGGAATTTCAAAAACGATCACGCAACGGTTGTTTGGGCTCGGGGTCTTGTTGGCTACATTTGCTTTGCTTTATAGATCACATGCGACTCGACGAGCATTGTACGTCACACTCTCACCCCCCAGCCCCTCTCCCGCGCGCGGGAGAGGGGTGCCGAAGGCGGGGTGAGGGCTTGCTAGCACGCGAA
>JANLUJ010000277.1:0-1253 GCA_031363425.1 Pirellula sp. | reverse complement strand
GGGCCGAGGAACAAATGGTGAATGGGGCGAAGTAACAAGCACATCCAATTGTACAGACTATCAAGCTCGCAGACTCAATATCCGCTCTCGAACCAAGAACGAAAAAGGGACACAGCTGGTCCATACGCTCAATGGTACGGCTATTGCCATAAGTCGTGCGATCATTGCCGTCATGGAAAACCATCAACAGATGGATGGCACGATCCGAGTCCCTTCCGTGCTTCGCCCGTGGATGGGTAAGGATGTTATTGGAAAGTAACATGGCGTGAGGCTGGCAGAATACTACCAGTTGAGCCTGGCCAATGGCACTCACTTTCGGGATCTTTTGAATACTGAAAACCGAACAAGGAATCTCGAATGTCGAAGTAAGGTTCGATTTCCTTCGGAATTCGACATTCCTTGTTCGATATTCGAGATTGGTTTTCGACACAGCATCAACAAAGTGAGTGCCATTGGGCATGGAGCCAATCAGTGGCACTAGGCTAATGCACTAAGGTTTCGTTACGTCGTGACGCCTGATAATGGGCCAGGATCGATACCGGGATCAACGACTTTTTCTGTTTTGGCGAAGACTTCTTCTGGGGCCCTCGCGGAATAAGAGGCAAGCCAATGCATGGCTGCCTTTACAACTCGATAGTTGGCATACAACAAGGCTGCGGCTAGGACGATGGCTCCGAGGACGCGACCAAATGGAGAGGCGAAAAGGATCACGGATAGAATTCCGTTTACCAGCAACAATGGCAACATCAACATCCCCACCGAAGCAATCCTCTGTCCAGTAAGCAGTCCATTCGAATGGCGAATTCGCCAGAATGAAATGCCGCTTGCTGCGACTCCGGCAAATACCATTAGGAAGCCAAGAACGGTCGGTTCTTCGTCTCGCCCTCTCATTCCAGCAAAAACCAGCAATATTCCGAGAAATGTCGCTACGAGTCCACAGATCGCGACCCAATCGAGCCCAGGTGTCGTCCGTTTTGGACGGTCCAAAATTTTGCGAACGTAACCTAACAGCGCTTTCTCTACAGGCTCATTGCTCGCCGCTGAAATTGTTTCCGCGTGCAGTACTGGTTCTGATTGCGATATAGGCTCAATCGACGGAGCATAAGACTCAGGGGGATCCATCGACTCAATAATTCCATTGACGAGGTCAAGATTCAATTCCGCTCCCGCCTCCAATTTGCGTTCGATCATCGTATGTATTTGCGATTCGACCTCGGCGGGCGACGCCCCGGACAGGCGGGTGGTGACGCGCA
>JANLUJ010000275.1:0-5719 GCA_031363425.1 Pirellula sp. | reverse complement strand
GTGCGATCCAAGTTCACTTTGGCCTGTTCGAGTTGTGTCGCAGCAAGCCGTTCGCCCAGTTGGATTCGAGTTCGTCGCGTTTCTATCATTTGCATTTGATTTTGAATCGATAATCGTTGATTCGCGCTCGTAATGCGCAATCGACGAGCTTGATCCATTTCCGTAGCAGAGGCGAAGCCGTTTGGCAACGACTCCAATCGCTTGAGTTCCTTTTCTTGCAATGCGAAGTCTTCCTCCGACAAGGTTAACGACTTTTTTGAATTGGCAAGCTCCTGGTCCAGTTCCTTTTGTTGTGCATATTCTGAGTCCCGAAGCGCGGCAAGTCGATCCACCTCAAGCTTGAAATCGGTTGGGTCGATGTTGAAGAGTACGTCGCCTTTGTGCACGTAGCGGCCAATTCGGCATTGCTCGCTTTTGAATTGGACTCGCCCAGCTATTTCAGCACCCAAGGTTACCTGTCGGAATGGGACGACCGTCCCGGTTATGTTCACATCGAGCGATTCCAGCCCTTCGTACGCCTTGATGGACTGAACACCAACAATTGACAACTTCGCCATTTGGGAGGCGGGGTCGTCGCTGTTGAAAGCGATTTGTTTGGGCTGCTGGCTGCCCATTGCCAAGAAAACGGCAATACCAGCTATGACAAGGAGAGTTGGTAAAAGACCACCAAACAGTAGATTGGCGGCTTGAGATTGGATTTTGGACACGCTTTGGACTGTATTTGAGAAGGACCTAAGTGGCTTAAAGGATCGCTCCAATTTTATTCCACAGGTCCTAAAACTCCTAACCCAACTTCACCATTTGGGAAAACTAGAAAACGTCGCTCAAATCCCCCATCGCACCCAACTTTTCTGGAATGGGTGATTCGACGACTGTTTCTAAATCACGTTGTTTTTGTGCGAGAACTCTGTCCACCATCTTGGCTGGCGCCTCACTTGCCGTCTTAAAATCATCAACCAAATTTTGAATTCCAGGTTGCAATTCAGTAAGCATCTCGGCAAGTGAAGACATCGTGCCATATGTTTCTGCGTTTTGATGGTGTCCGAAAACTTCAATTCGTCCCAGGACTTTGGTATTAGAAATCACCGGCAAGCGAAGGAACCATCGTTCTGAAATTTCGGGAAGCCTGTTCTTGTGCCAACTCGCATGAAAACCCTCATGCAACCAAGGCATATTCAAGTCCAGACTAATCTTGGATAACTGGTGTTTTTCCGCGAACTCGACCATCGTACTCCATACCGTGTCCCATTCACGCGATCCCTGAAATCGCACTTTTTGCTGGCGGACGTTGTTGTCCGAAATTCCTCGACGAGCGACAATAGTCTTCGAGAAATTGAGACTTCGTTTGAATAGCAATTCCAATTCAGCAAAACCAAACACGCGAGTGGCAACCAAAGATCCAAGCGCAAAAAGCATAGTCCCGATCGAAATCACATCCGACTGAAATATAACGCCTAGAACTGCACCGCCAGCAGTAACCAAACTCAACAAGGTAATGACGCAGACCAGCCATCGATTCTTGATTCCGAATAGCATCAAATTGTGATGCAAGTGCCCTCGATCGACGGTGAATACGCTTCGGCCCGTCAGCTTGCGGCGGACAATGGCCATGCCGGAATCAAACAAAGGAATGGACATCAAAACAATCGGAACCGCAATCGAAATCGGGCTTTCTTCCGTCAGCCAACTTCTCATGGCGAGAACACCAAGCACTAGGCCTATGAGCATGCTACCTGCGTCGCCCAAGAATACTTTGGCCGGTGGCAAATTGAAAATTAAGAAACCGAGGAGCGCGCCAGCCATCGCAGCGGCGACCAAGGACTCCATTTGATTCCCGGTATACCATCCTATAGCCGATAACGCAGCAAAGGAAATCCACCCTACCGATGAACAAAGACCATCCGCACCATCAATCAAGTTTACTGAGTTGATTGAGAGGAGTAGCCAACCTAGCGTGATTGGGATCGCAAGAAGACCGAGCTGCAATGGCATTCCGAAAACGCTGATTGAATCTATCTTAAAACCAAAAGCAATTATGGAAAGACATATGATCACCTGGCCCGCAAGCTTTTGACGTCCTCGAAGACCAAAGCGATCGTCCAAAACTCCCAACAACACGATCGCCACTGAGCCTATCGCCATCGATGCAACTTCGTAGACATGCCCGGTAAACATGGTGGCAAACTCGAAGTTCGCAATCAAACAAACTCCTATTGTTGCGATCATACTGAAAAGGATTGCTATTCCTCCACAAAGCGCGATAGGTTCGCGGTGCAATTTGCGATGCGTATCCGGATGGTCCATTAACCCGATGGCTAAGGCCAATCGCCTAGCGAGGGGGGTTGCAATCAAGGAAAACAAAAAAGCAACGGAGAGTGCAGCAATCGGAAATACAGGAAGGATCATAGATGTGTACCTCGATGAGTAGTTGACACCATTCCACTTGACGTGAATCTGTGTCCGCGGCGACGGAGAAGTGACGCCGCAATAGCCCTATGATCCTCAGCGATGACCCATTCGTCTAGATGCGGAACTGTTAACTAATCGTAAAAGTTTCCGTCATGATCCGGCCATCCCCGATTGCCAGCAGGATCGACTCAAATCCCACAAATAGCCTCTGTAGCGCAATCCCCCTAGTCTAAATGACCTACAATTCAGAAAGTAATGATCTGCTGCTCGAAAAGGCAGCTTTTTTTAGACGTTGGGATTTCTTCTAGAACGTAACCACCATGGATCGAGAAAAATACCAAGAATTGGTTTCAACATTTTTCGAATGGAATCAACCAGCGATTTCACAGATTTTTGCAGAATTGCTATCGGCAGTCGCAGCAGAAAGGGATTTGACACCCGCCGGATTGATGAGTCAAAACTATGAAACTGCCCGAGCCAACCCAGAGATTAATGTCCTTCCAGGCAATTTGAAAAATGCAAGGGACGCAATATTCCCGTACTTTTGGGGGACAGACAGTTGGAACAATCCACTTCATTTAGAAAACGTCAAAGGCCCCGCAAACCATGCATCATTAATCGGCGCACTGGCCTGCCTGCTTAAGAATCCAAACTTATGCACGGATCGTTACAGTCAGCGCTCCAATGAACTTGAGGTCAAAGCGGTTACCACATTAGCCAATTTGATCTTTTACCACACCGATGATCCCTGGGGCGTCTTCACGATCGGTGGGACAATCTCGAACCTATATGGGGCCAAAATTGGCCTCGAACGAGTTTTGCCTGGCGCAATGCGGTCCGGCTTAATCGGGCATCGCATTGTCGGCATTTGTTCGCAAGCCGGGCACTATTCCAATCAAACCGTCGCAGGTTGGCTTGGTATCGGAACGCAAAATCTGATCGAAATCCCGACCGACGACAAACTCGCCATGCGGCTCGATCTCCTCGAGTCGAAACTCGACGAGCTCTATTCCGAAAAAATCAAGGTCGCTTACGTTTGCGCTACCTTTGGAACTACGGATGGATTTGGCATCGATGACATCCAATCGATTCGAGAGTTACTAATCAGCAAGAGCAAGAAGTTTGATGTGCCGATGCCACAGCTCCATGCAGATGCTGCAGTTGGGTGGGCAATGGTCATGCTCACCGACTATGATACGGCACGCAACCCATTGCAAATGGAAGATGGACTATTGGACATTGTCCGAACGGTTCAAATCAAGAATCGAGGGCTACGTTATGCAGATAGTGTCACCATCGACTTTCACAAGTTAGGCCGAGGCCACTATCCGTCGAGTGCTTTTATCGTGAATCGACGCGAGGACCTGAAGTATCTTGCTAGAACCGTTTCCGATACACCTTACTTTTCCGATGCAGATGCCAGCCGAGATCCAGCGTTGTTTACGCTCGAGTGTTCGCGACCGGGCCTAGGTCCCTACAGTGTCATCGCGTCTCTGAACGGAATCGGATTGACCGGCTGGCAGATGTTGACTGCCCGCGCTTTGGAGCTAACGCAACGGCTCAAGGATAGGTTGTTGAAGATCGAATACTGCAAGGTGCTCAACGCAGATACGCGCGGCGTATCCGTCAATTGGTGGGTACTGCCTAAAGGACGAAACGCCGAGGATATCTATCAGCGTTTGGTTCGCAACGAACTGACGCCGGAACAACTAGCCCGCTACTTGCCCGAAGTGCGACAGCTGTTTGATAAGCGAACCAAAATGATGGACCCCACTTTGGATGCGCGTTTAGGATTTACAACTAGCTTTGGTTACAGCCCAAACGGGATCGATATCCCCGCATGGAAGGCCGTCTTTTTCAATCCAAAGACCACGGAAGCAATCGTCGATCGCATCGCGTATGGCATCGAGGAACTGTAAGGCGAGCACCCCCCGCCGCCAACGGCTCGGGGTAAACCGATTGATTTAGATATGCGATTGATGGATTAGCTCGGCTGCACCATGCTCAGCCAATTGCAAAGCAGCTTCACGACCGAGGCGTTCAGCTAGGAGTACCAATCCTCCTTGGTTTGCCTGTCTGTCTAAATGCAGTGCGTGGTCAATCGAATGCCGTACCTCGATCTTTCTTTTGCCGTCTTGCGAATAGACTTTTGCCAAAATCTCAATGCTCTTTTCGTGGACGACTGCGTTGCACGCGAGCGGAGCAAGACATCCGGCACGCATGGAACGGAGAAGCGTCCGTTCGGCAACCACAGCGGCATGTGTCGGAATGTGGTCCAGTTGCTTCACTGCCTCTATAGTGAAAGCGTCATTGGAACGAGTTTCAAGTCCCAAAGCGGCTTGTCCAACGGCAGGCAGCATTTCGTCGGAAGTGAACTTTTGAGTGATTCGCGATTGTAGTCCAAGCCGATGCAGGCCCGCGAATGCCAAAACAATTGCGTCGTATTGCCCTTCGTCCAGTTTTCTAATTCGGGTATCTACATTTCCACGAATATCCAAAATTACTAAATCTGGTCGAACGTTTAGCAGACTAGCTTTTCTCCGTGGAGAGCCGGTGCCAATACGCGATCCTAAAGGCAAATCGGCTAGAGGCCGTCCATGCGATAAAAGGCAATCGGCGGTGTCTTCGCGAGGCGGAACCGCGGCCAGCTGCAATTCCGGAATGATTTCGGTAGGTAAATCCTTTAGGCTATGCACTGCTAGATCGCAACGTTTGTCCAGCAGGGCGCGTTGAATTTCTTTAGTAAAGACCCCTTGGCCGCCGGATTCACCGAGTGGTGTTGTCGACACGTCGCCCGTTGTGGTTATTTTGACGAGTTGAACCTCATGTCCCAGGGATCGTAGCGAATTCGAGACATAGTCCGCCTGCCAAAGCGCTAGGGCACTTTGGCGTGTGCCAAGCCGAATCAACATGCTCAATCCAATCGTTTAAATCAAGGTTCAAAACAAGGTTCAAATCAAGGTCGAAGAAAAACACAACACATTCGATCTCGGCAAGAATTCAAATCGTGATAATATAGCGTCGAAGTTCGAAACACAGTCCCAATTGGTGTGATGCTATTCCTTAATCTATTTTTCGCTCAGGCCGAATCGACCACGGTTGCCGATTCAGCAAATGATCTCGCCAATTCCGCGGCTCAAATCTTGCCGGTGGTTCCACCGCCTGCATGGCTGGACACGCGTACGCTTATTTTGGCTAGCGTCGTACTAGCGGTTCTGGCGATCGCTTCGTGGGTCGCAAATTACTTGACCCGTCGTTCGAGTCCGTCGATCAACCCTGCCTTGGTGGAGCGATTGGTACTACGGCTGTG
>JANLUJ010000263.1:0-5658 GCA_031363425.1 Pirellula sp. | reverse complement strand
GTTTCGTCATGCGAGCAGTCGTCTCGGATCTGCTTGAGGGCTACCTGCCGATGTAGCTCGCTGTCCTCGGCCAAGTACACGACACCCAAGCCGCCTTGGGCATGCAGCTTGATGATTTTGAACCGATCGCGACTATCTGCAGGCCGTCGTGCAGATTTCGTGGTTCGAGTACGCTCGCTGTCGTCACCCGAATCGACCTTTTTGGACAGCACCGACAGCGTCTTGAGAGCATCGGAATCAGCGGCTGCCAATTGGACGAGCGATTGTCTAATTTCCGCGACGCTACTCAGATGAGCGAGGGATGCCGTCGCATCGCCTGCGAAACGCATCAAATGCCGATCAACCAATCGCTCCAACAGCGATCGATCTTCCTCCGTGATTGCATGCTGTTCGACGAGTAGACGATCGATCCGTTGCGATTTGTTTCCTAGCCATGCACCGAAGGCAGCGAGCAGTTGCTCACGTGAGATAAACTCATTTTGGAAGGCCAACAGACCTAGTAGTAGACATCGATTCATGGGGTCTGTGGTCATGGGAATGAGTGCTCTCCAGTTTCAAGTGGAAACCATTTTGCTCGGCTCTAAATTGCTAATGACAGAAAGATCCGCCTAAACGCATTGTAGCCAATCCCAACTGAGGAGGTTTGCGAAGTCGACATGATGGACCAACAAGTCATGTTACTTCAGACGGAAACAGGCCGAACATTTGCTCCGCCTTTCGAATCTTGATCCGCCGTTCATGATTCAGATTAAGAGCCGCAATGGTTGCTTTTCCGATATCCGTTTTCCCAGTGACGGTGTAGTCGTCCCACGCGAAATGATCCCGCCATTGTTCCTTCCTGGGGTTGAAAAGAGCGATCGGCTGATCGACGCCTTCTAACGCAAACGCCAATTTATCTGACTTATGGAGATTACAACTGGGGCAAGCAAATGCCAGATTGTCGATGTCGCTCGTACCGCCAGCTGATCGAGGAAAAACATGTTCAATATGAAATGTTGCTCCTTGCAGCGATTGATGCATGAGGCAGTACTCGCAGCGATTTCCTGCGCGCGACATTACCGCTTCCTTCAACTCAGTTGCCACTAGCGAGGCCTTATGGTTTCCGGCCAAGCAGATGAAGAGCTTCCGCCCGAACCAGGGAAAGCTGTTCGCTTAGTTCAGCGAGCGCCGCTAAATCGCCCCGTTCCTGGTCCGTGAGCGTGCCTTCATTGTTGCGATCCATAAGATCCTGGAGGCGTCGATCAGCGTGTTCGGGTAAGCGCAGCATAGTGATGCTTTCAACCCACTCAAGTGGCGCGTCGACAGTGGAATCCATTTCGAATCCTTCGAAAGCGAAAAGGGAATGTGAGTTTGGATTGCCCAATTGTATTCGGTTCGCGTTTTGGGATGTAGATCGATCTTCTTACCAAAAATTCCTGATCATTCCATTTCGAAAAAAGCGCCGGTTCCAAGTAAGTTTCTTTGTTTATGGAGGAAAATCTACCCTTGTAAAAACCGTCTGTTAATCGGTGTGTCGGTGATGAGCCAACCCGAATTTGAGCTAATATTAAAACGCGGAAATAAGCCGCCACACCAGTTAACACAGTTAGCCGAGAGCAGCCACTCACGGCTTTCTTCGTTTTTCCACAGTGTTTTCATTGGTCTAGCAAATCCGGCGGGATTTAGAGAGCGCTCTCTGTTTTTTCTCCGATGACCGTTTTGAGCCGGTTTCTGCGCCGAATCCGTCGAACTCTCAGACTCTCAATCCGGCCAAAAGTTTTAGTTAACAGCTTTGGCGACATCCGGGGTCCGGAAGCAACCTAAATACTGAAAGGCGTTTTAGTTAACAGCAAATTGGTCGTATGCCTGGCAATTCGTTGGTAGTAGCTCAGTCGAATGCGATGCGCAGAGAAGATTTCTCGACCGATTGAAAATGGATGGCGTCGAACATCGCACAAAGCTGTTAACTAGCTCTCAGCAGTTCGCGGAAATACGATCGGGCTTCGGAAGCAACCCTATCTTATACGGCGACAGAGGGATGAACAGGGACTACGTGTGGACGTTGGAAAACGTTGGTGGACTAGGAATTGAGGCGGATTCAACTTACCAAACTGTGGGCGGTGAAGCGGTCGGATCCAGTTGAATCGGCTAGAACCATTTCCACAGAGGGGTGCTGTCGTTGAATGGCTAGTTTCTGCGAGATCACGACAAACTAGTTAACAGGTTCGCTTCAGCACATACCTGTGAACGGAGGCGACAGGCGGCGTTAGTAGCCTAGCCAACTGTGGAAAGGGAATTGGTCTAGGCCGACGGAATCGGCTAGCGCGATGTCCACATTGGGGTGCTATCAGTGCGAGGAAACTTCTAGCGGGAAAGTGAAGCGCTCTGAAGGAAAGCACCGATCCACGAGAGGTTGCTACCGCCATTAACTAGGGAGCTTGACTGGCGGGTGCAGAGGAGGATGTGGGGGAGGATTAGGAAGAGGCTATAGCGACTGCAGGCTTGGCGAGTTCTCCTACACAAAAATCTAAAAGGTCTTGAGACGCCGCAGCGCTGTGGATATGGCAGCAGCAGAATTGGTGGAATCTGAGCGAGAATAAAGTCTTTTTTCGGATAGTTTGCGGATTCTCCAGAAAAACTCGGTTTCCAGTGAGCGGTAGCGGGCGCCGAATACGTTTTTATATGCAGAGTCAATGTGATCGCAGCGGCGGGCCCGCTCCCTGCGTATTTCTTCTCCTTACAACTGCAGGCAAATGGAGCCAAAACATCAGGAAAAAGAACCAATCCAATGTTCAAACAATGGCGTCTGCGATGACGAGCTGGATGCAAACTCGCTGAAATCGCGATTTGAAATTCCCCTTGATGCAAGCCAGAACCTTCGCGTTCCGTGAAACGATTGTTTGCAAACGGACTGTAAATTGAGCTTCATGAGGCGTCCTTCCTATGAAGTTAGTTGCAAAAAAAGTTGAGACTTTTTTGAACCAATTGATTCAACTTTCCGCCGTCAACGTCTGCCAGGTCGGAAAGCACAAGTACCGGGCAGACCATTAAAACCTGGAGCAATTCAATATGTTTACCAAACTATTATGCCGCCTTAGCGATCGAAGCACCAAGGATCGAAAGAGGGCAGTCAAATTAATGCGCAAGTCTAGACCGACCCTGGAGTTGCTCGAGAGACGAGAATTGTTTGCTGGGTTGGCCATTGGCCTGCAACCAGCAAGTGAGTTTGTCGGAGCTGCCACAGGTCAGTTTGGCAACGATGTCCAAACCGATGCGTCTGGCAACACTTATGTGGCCGGGTATTTTCGCAATACCACCGATTTTGACCCAACCACCTCCGGTGTCGCCCAGATGACCGCGCCCAAGACGGATTCGCTGGCCTACGGTCAGGATGGATTCTTGGCAAAGTATAGCCCGGACGGGTCCTTTCTGTGGGCGCGACATATCAGGACCACTTCAGGGGACTCAACTAAATCTCTCGCGATCGACAAAAATGGAAACGCATACATTGCAGGTGTTTTTTATGGAACTGCGAGTATCTCAGGGGTCAATGTCGGGAACGTGCCTTATTCGTCCTCGGTAACTCTCTCATCTCCGTCTATTGGTAAAAAAGTCCAATCATCAGGATACATTGCCATGTTCCAACCCAACGGAGATCTCGGTTGGGCGAAACAGCTTCGTGGTGATTCTACGGGAGGCGAATCGATTGCCTATGCGATATCATTGAGTGATTCAAATGTCTTTGTTGCAGGGAACTTCTTAGGAAAGGTCGATTTCAATCCCTATTCCGTTACGGCAGGTGATACCCTCACATCGCTTGGAGGTTCCGATATTTTTGTCGCTAAATTAGGTTACAACGGCATCTTTCAGACCGTCACCAGAATGGGTTCGACAGGCTATGATTACCTGGTCGAACTCGATGTGGATCCATTGGGCAACGCGTACGTATCGTCCACTGTGAACGGTACATACGCCCTTAACAGTGATACTCCCACTGTTGCAAAGATCGGAGCCGCCGGTGTCATTTGGACCCAAGTCATGGGTGGTATAGGCAATGACATCGAAGTCTCGGGATCCAATTTATTCGTGCATGGCGATTTCTCGACCGTGGCTGGGGGAACCGTCTTTGGGACAGAAGTAGTGTACGGACTCGGTGCTACAGACTCATTTGCTTCCAAGCTAAATGCTGACAATGGCAGTTATGTGTGGACTAAAGCGTTTGGGGGAGTGGAGTCCTCGTTTGGAAGGGGACTGGCTGTTGGCCCGGGCGGAGAAATTTACTTAAGCGGCTGGTTTTACGGAACCATCGATCTCGATCCCGGCGCTGGAACGTATCTTCTCAATTCTGCATCCACGACGGAGCCGAACGGTTATGTTGCTCGGTTAGACTCGAATGGGTCATTGAATGGATGGGCGACAAGGCTTGGGCCTTCTTCCGCAGGCCGGTGTATTCCCACAACCGTCACGTGGTCTACCGCCAGAGGAAGTATCCTTATTACCGGAAGCTACAGCAACGACCTCGGTGCTTACAACGCGCAAGGATCTGCAAACTTTGGACTGCTCAACAACATTCAGAGTCGACTCTTCGTCGTGGAGCTGAACCCATTGACCGGATTGCTTCCCGCTTCGCTCCTTCGAACCTCGACTGGGGTAACAGCGCACACGGATCACGAGATCGATCAGGCAACCTTCACTGCGCGGGACCACCAGAAATTGTATTCGGATGAATCGACGATCCAGGACCCTCGAGAATTAGTTTGGATGGTTGATGGAAATTCGAGCCGCAGTCGGTCGATACGAGACGAAGCGATCGTCGACTATGCAGACGAAGAAACACTGAGTGATTTCACTGAATTCAAGTTGTTTCGACCGGTATTTGTTGCCCTCAAATCACGTGATCGTTAACATGCAAATCAATATTAGGCGACATTTTAGCGACATGTTTCCGATGCGAACACTGCCATGAACAACGATAAGACTCTCTCGTTCAATATGCGATCGATCAATGAAAGGGATCTGCTGCTTGCTGCACTGGAGCTGGCGGATTCAGATCGGATCCCTTTTTTGGCCAAGGCCTGTGGCAATGATCGTCAGTTACAAATCCGAGTCGAGAAACTCCTCAATAATGCTCTGTCGCAAGACAGCTTAATGAAGCAGCCGGCAGCCGATTTCGAAGCCCTGACTTCAAAGGACAGCCCGATGATCGGTGCGTTCGTCGACCGATACAAGTTATTGGAACAAATTGGCGAAGGCGGCATGGGGATTGTTTATGTGGCTGAGCAATTCGAGCCAGTACGACGAAAAGTAGCTCTGAGGATCATAAAACCCGGCATGGATAGCCGTCAGGTTGTTGCTCGTTTCGAACTCGAGCGGCAAGCGCTCGCGTTGATGGATCATCCCAACATTGCAAGTATCTTCGACGGAGGATCGACGAACGCTCAGTTGCCTTCCATGTGGATGGACGCAGCTGTAAATGGTTGCCGCGTCAATCCTCGCTTTCAAAAGATGTTGAGAACCACATGTCTGAAGTAACTCAAGTTCTGGCGCAGATTGAATCTGGTGATCCAACTGCGCCCGACAAGCTACTCCCGCTGGTTTACGAAGAATTGCGAAAGCTCGCTGCGATTCATATGGCGAGGCAGGATCCAGGGCAAACTTTGCAAGCTACTGCGCTCGTGC
>JANLUJ010000218.1:0-1378 GCA_031363425.1 Pirellula sp. | reverse complement strand
CATCCAAGTTTTTCGTTTCGAGTGTCGACGAGTTCGACTTGGTATCAGAGGAGTTTTGTTCTTTCGTCGTTTTGGTTTGTTTGGCTAGCCGCGCCGAATCGATGACCTGAGCCAACGACCGTCCGTCAATCAGTTGCATCGCGTAGTAGTGGACTCCTCGATCTACTCCAACGGCATAAACAGGAACAATGTGGGTGTGGTGAAGCTGTGCTGCCGCCTGGGCCTCGTTTCGGAATCGCTGCAGTCGAATGGTATCTAAACCGCCTGCGAACGAAAGCACCTTCAACGCCACTCGGCGACCAAGCGATAGTTGTAGGGCCTCGTAAACGATTCCCATACCGCCCCGCCCCAACTCGCGAACAATTCGAAAGTCTCCGAGTGCAGCCGGAATGTCAGCGTCGAAGGACATCGGGTTTGGAATCGAATTTGGCACATCGGCAGGGCGTTCCCTACCAAATCCGTTTTCGACTAGAACCAATCCCGCAAGGCACTGCTTCAATTCATCCGCAATGTCGGGATACTCCAGGCAAAACTGGTCTGGAGTTGGATCTGTTCCACTTTCAATCATCGCCATATAACGTTTGACGGCCGCAACGATGGGCGAGTTACCAGATGCAGAAAGTGTCGCGTCGAATTCTTTCTTTGTGCTGTCTTCGGGACTCATTGCAATGGCGTATCCATTTGTTGTTTGAGTTTTGCCAAGCCGCGTACCCAAAGTTTTTCAACGCTATCGACCGATCGATTCATGGCTTTGGCAACATCAGCAAAGGCGAGGCCCTGGATGTTTCGGAGCAGGATGGCCATTCTGTAGTCCTCAGGGAGTTTTTCCAGTGCTGCCGAAAGCTCAAGCATTTTCTCGCTTTCCATTAGAGCGTGGCTAGGCGAAGCGACCTTGGCGACCAATCCACGTTGCATGCATCCAGATGCATGTTCCAAGGATTCAGCCAAGGACCTTTCCATATTCAGGTCCCTCTGTTGTGTACCAAGAAACCGCCGAAAGTGTTTTGCGAGTAGATTGGCAAGAATTCCTCTCAACCAACCTGCGAATTCGGCATTGGAGTTTCCGCGAAAAGTCGCTATTTGTTTGTGCGCTTCAAGGCAAGTCTCTTGCACCAAGTCAGACGGATCGGTTTTTCCTTGAAGTCGCTGATGGATTTGTGCTGAGGCTAACATTTTCAAATAGGAACGGTGGCGGATCAAGATCTCGCCAAGCGCCTCCCGATTCCCGGCGATGGCTTCGGAGAGGAGATGGTGCAATGCAGAGGATGAACTGTCAGCCATGGGAGCTGTGGAGTTGGTAAGGTATTCAACTTGGTATCGAATTGACGCTAAATCATCTATTCCAGCATACTAAGGCAAGCGGCAGGCTGAAAAGTAC
>JANLUJ010000214.1:0-4751 GCA_031363425.1 Pirellula sp. | reverse complement strand
TTCTTCAGACAGGCCAGACTCTAGATTTCGCATTTCCGCTTTCTGTGTTCCATTGGCTTCGGATTAAATATGATACTATGGATGCGATTCGATACACTTCAGTATCTGATGGGCTCACTCCCAGGACGCGTTGACAGTTCCCCTTGGCTTTTGAGGATTCCAAATGATGATTTACCGCCGGTCCGTTGCACTCATGGCCTTTCTGGCCGTTTGCGTAGTTGTTTCAAGCTCCGATGCACAAGAAAAACAGAAGGGTGGTGGACGCAGTCAAGCTGCTCCGGGAAAAGAGCCGCCTCATCCACCTAAAGTAGGCGAAAGAGCACCCGACATCGAACTCAAGGACCAAAACGGGAATCTTGTTTCGCTAAAAGAACTTACACGTGAACATGCTGTAGTGTTGCTAGTTTTACGAGGTTGGCCAGGCTACCAGTGCCCTATTTGCTCAAGGCAAGTGAGTGAGTTCATGGCCAAAAAAACAGAATTGGAAAAAGCTGGCGCACAGGTTCTGATGGTCTACCCTGGACCGGCTGAGAAGCTCGGTCAACATGCCAAAGAATTTGCAACACAAGGCAAGTGGGAATTCCCATCTAACTTCCATTATGTCACTGATCCTGATTATAAGTTCACGAACGACTGGGGCTTGCGATGGGAAGCTGAACGTGAAACGGCTTATCCCTCAACCATCATCATCGGTAAGGATCGAAAAGTGGCTTACCTAATGACTAGTACGTCGCATGGCGGTAGGGCAGGTGTTGCGGCCGTTCTCGATGAACTAACGAAACTAAAATAGTGCTGAGCAATGAGGACAGATCTCCCGTACGATGCTCATTTAAAGATTTTCGTGTCACCAAGAAAAAACTGCCTATGCGCACATGGCCAGCGGGATGGCTATCAACGTCGTTAGAATGGGTCGTACCGAATTGCTGTTTCGGCTCCGTCCACATTTTGATAGGAGGCTAGCTAATTGTCGGCTTTTCCGACGCATCCCTCCTCCAGCAAGCAGCCAGCGCCGTAGCCGAAGTAGCTACTAGCCAACCAATTAATCGATCACCTGAATAGAGGAAAGGCCAAAAAAGAGGAACTGCTTCCGGACGTATGGAAAGCGAGCCAATTTGCCATGCGGTACAGCACGCACATCAAAAAAGCAATAGTCTCAGAGATCTAAAGCGCTCCAACAACTTGGTCACACTGCAGGATGGCAATCCATTGGTTAAGATCATTGACGTTGGTGTGGTTAAGGCAATTGGTCAAAGTCTAACAATTAAGACGATTTAAATCGATGGTCGGGACACAATCCATGCGGATGGCCTTGCTTCGAAGATGCAATCGAGGAGGCGATTGAACAGATCATCGCTGGAGGTCAAACGGAACTTCTCTGCAATAACTGCGGTAGTCACTTGGGTCATACGTTCGACGGCGAAGGGTTAACGCCAAAGAACAAAAGGCATTGCGTCAACAGCATATCAATGAAATTCATTGCAAAAGGCCAATTGGGACCCAAAGTCATCTTTAGCCTCGGTGCTGCAAAACGAGCAGCTGAATCGAAGATCTCGAAGGCGATCGAAAATCGCGGCGGTAAGTTTTTAAGGGAAAGTCAAATAACGGGAGAACCTGTCCTGTCTGTCATCCTCGCACCGCTAGACTCGGATAAGGAACTTTCGGAAATCAAGAAGTTGACGAATCTGCGTTACATAGACCTTGTTGGAACAAAAGTCACGGACGCTGGTTTGGCGGAGTTGGTCGAAGTAAAAAAACTGCAAGGTCTCAGGTTAAGCGGCTTCAATATCACGGATCGCGGACTGAAGAAGTTGTGTGAGCTTTCCCATTTGAATGAACTAGTTCTTCGCAATACACAAATAACGGATGAGGGCGTGACGGAGCTGAATCAACTACACAACTTAGAGAAATTGGAAATTAACGGCCCGAATATCCATGGAGCTGGTTTGACTGCGTTTAAGGGGCATTCCAATCTAAAGTCACTAAACCTTAACGGGATCAGAATAACGGATTCCGGTCTTTCGGCAATCAAAGATCTAACGTACTTAACCGAGCTATGCCTGCGTAAAAGTAGTATTGACGCCTGGCGGCTTCAGCATCTGCTTCGGTCTTTGCTCTTTGCGTTTCAAGCTCCTTCCGCTTCTCTTGAGCGTCTTCGACCTTGTTCTGTCGAAGATCTCTGAGTGCTTTCTCCCCTTTTTCTACCAATGTTTCATACTCGTTTCCAACTGCCAAGCGGGTCTCGGAAAACGGTCCTTGAAAGGATTGCGAAACCTTCTCGGTATCGGAGATCAAGGCTTTTAAGGCAGTAGCCTTGATCGATTCTTTGCCTGGCCCCTCCAGGAAACCAACGGCCAGACCTAGAAATCTTGCCGCAAACGAGAATTGGTCGGATGAAACGTTTATGGAGTGGGCGTCGAGTCCTTTAGCCAAAAGCTCAAGCTCGGGAACGGTAGCAAGTTTCTGGTCTAGCGTTAAGAGCATCCGAGCTTTGGCTACTCTCGCTGGAGTATAGTCCTTGTGGCGTTCTAAAATATCCTTTGTGAACTTTTGAGCGCTCGACCATTGCTTTTCTTTCATAGCCACAAGGACGAAAGCAAAGACATACCTTGGATCGTCATCCGGATTCGGTTTGAGTTTGACGAGCTCCTTTTTCAATTCCTCGGTCGTCAGCCCCAATTCACCAATTTCCAAGATACGTTTGGCACGCTCGACCCAGTTTTTATTCAAGTCAGAATTGCTAGGTACGCTAGGGTTCCTAACTGTTGCGCCAGAAACCGGCGAGTTTGAATCTTGGCTCAGCACGGTACGACTAAACTCAACGGAAAACACAATCGAAAAAGCTATCAACTGAAACAAGTTTCGCATGAATACCCTCTATTGGATTTAGCTGCAGAGAGAAAACGGTCGATTGGATTAAGTGACTGATAAAGAATGAATGCCCATTCGGGCCGAGACACCGACAGCAAACCGTTGGAATTCCCTCAAGCCGTCGCCTGAATTTGGAGGTCCGCTCACTTGTGCTGACCTGCTGGGGAAACTTCCATGGTTGGTACATTCTGAGGCATGTGTTCAACTTCTGTACTTTTCGAGTTTTCGTTTGTCGATTCGCCAGATACGGAATCACGTAATTCCGGGGGCTTAATGCAACTCGAAATCCAATTCCGTTAATGCGACCGGTTGGTATGAGTTTGAAGCGACATGTTGACCCGTGCATGAGGATGCGCTTACATTTTCGGCGGGAAACACATCCGTATCTTCGTCTTTGACCATCTCAGCTCCTTATCCATGTGGCGAGAAGCTGAATGGACTTATTCCCATGATCGTTTTGAACTGAGATTGTGTAACCTCGTGGACAGAGAGATAAAAAGAACGTGTCAAAACTACGCGGTGCATTGGTGCTGAGCTCAAGAGCATCTGCTGGATAGCTTTGTCTGCTGCAAGGGCAACAATTGCATCCGCTTCTTCGACGGCCATTCCGATCAGAAATTCTCCTGGGGGTATCAATCGAAACTTCATTCCAATGGAGTCGTTAAACTCGACCGGTACTTTCAAGTAATTGGCCCACGCTTCTTGGAATTGCTTCGCTTTTTCGGCATCGAAAGGTGCAATGGCAGGAGGCGGTGCATCAGCTGGCCAGACATGCGACTTCGCAGTTGGAGTTTTGGATTCTTGAATTGGACCTGACGAGATTGATGCCTCTGGCTTCAAAGTCCCAGGTGCCGCTAGTCTAGTGTCCTCTGGTTGGAAAAAATAAGAAGGACAAAATTGCGAGAATGGCGAGAACCCCGCCGCTTAGGAGACGAGTGCGATGACGATGGGCAAATTCGCTCAAGCGAAATGAGTCGTTTACACTCACTGTTGTTTTGGCTGTTGAGGCATTCAATTCCCGTGCGACGAATGCTATTCGTTTCCCAGTTCCTAGTTCTTTCTCTCGTTCCGATGTTGCGACTTGTCCGTTGAGTTTCAGTTCCGCCTGACTGCGGGCAAACAGGTCCGCCACCTCCTTCGCCGTTTGATATCGATCGGCGGGCCTCTTTTCTAACAAGCGTTCGATAGTCGCGCATAGCCAGTCCGGCGTTTCCGGAATAACGTCTTGAATCGGGCGCGGAGTGTCTTCGCATACGCGCTTCAACATGGCAACGGTATTGGCGGCACGCTGAATCGTGCTGTCGTCAAACTTCCGCGATTTTTCATTCATAAATGGTTTCTAACGCAATGATTGGGAAATCAAAAATGGACCGTCCATTAACGAACAAACTCCTAAAATGATTCGTTCGGTTGTTTGACCGCAGCCGACCAACTTCGAAGCTGCATACTTTCAATGCCTGTTCGTCGAAAGTGACCGCCAAAAAAAATTTGGAGCGTCCAACTATTTCCCTGAAGTGTAACCTGTGACTAGTTTCTAAAAGACTTTTCAAAAGCACAATTGTGAACGTGAAGCTAGCCGAATCCGTCGGCTCTGACCGATTCCATTCCACAGTTGGCCAGGATTCTTCCGTCGCCATTCGCCTCTTCCCACAAGATTCCGATTTTCAAACGTTTGTGCTGTCCCTCTTCTGTTACGGGTTTTATCGCTTTGGTTTTCAAGAACTGTTCCGATCAAACTTCGCTGACGGTCGCCACTAGATAGCTGGCTTGCACCAAAGGCAACACTGGGGACATGAAGGAAAACTAAGTTCAATTTGATGACGACCTAGACGAGATGGACGCGACTAAAACATTCCGCCCATGCCTCCGCCCATACCACCCAT
>JANLUJ010000748.1:0-1815 GCA_031363425.1 Pirellula sp. | reverse complement strand
GCTCCCAGCCGAGGCCGTTGTTGCACCTAGATTTAGTACAGCGCACCACCAGGACTCCTTTGATCCAAACCCGGATCGCAACGCCGCATTTGTGGGGCGCAATGTGCTGACCCTTTACGACGATATTCCTGATGAAACTCGCAAGGACTTGGCGGCGCGGGGCCATATTATCAAAACTACCAATGGACCGATTGGCCATCCCGTAATGATCTACGTTGACTCAGAATCGAACAAAATATTTGCCGCAGGCGACCCCAAAGCACAACGGCACGCTGCCGCGCTTCAAAAATAGTCGCACAGATACACAATTCCGTCCACGAACCAATCACCGTCCAGATCCAAAAATCCCAATGCATGCCAAAAAAAGAAGAACAACGGCGGCAACGGTTAAAATAATCGAGATAAGTACAGTAGCCAATAGCGATACCACAAACGTCAAGAAAAGATTGGCCGGACGAGGGCTACCCTTGGCACCACGCGGTACAATTCCTCGAATCATCGTGACAACATAAGCGGGTCCCATAAAAATTGCGAAGGGGACGAGCAATCCTCGATCCTCGACAGCCAAGCCTACTGCGATGAGAATCGTTAGCAATACGCAGATACCTAGGAGTACTCCGAAAACTACATCCCAAGTTGTCATTGGCGAAACGAGGTCCGTTTCCATCATAGGGGTTCCGGAGACGGCGAATGGGTTGGGAGACGACTTGTTTTCGTAACATAGCCAACACTTTCCCTCAGGGGATTGCGATAGCGCGCCACAATGAACACAAGCCTGCGTTGCCAACACGGGTGGGATATTCATGTTTCTACTTGCCTTTCATTTGGTCGGCGCGTTCCAGAAACGCGTCGGCCATCCTCCGAGGTGTGCGCACGATCTGCCCGAGCACGATCCCAGTAGAAGCCAACGAACAAAGCGTAATGGCTTGTGTCAGAACCGGTGTATTGTGATTGGAGTCAAACCAAGCAGCATCGACCGAGCCTACCAATAGCATGTAGCACGTCATCGCCCCCAACGTTGCGAACCAAATAAGTCCGATACGGAATCGGATCGACGCAATGGCTTGCACCAAGAACATCGCCATCACTAACGGGCTAGTCGGCCCATGGCTCAACCACGCGAGCAAAGTGACTAAGCCAAGATCGATGCCTGTCGCAATGTACTTTAACGATGGTGGCATGAACCCGCCTCGCAATGCAATAAGAACCGACATTGAAAGAAAAAGCCAAGCGATCGCTGCGAAGGTTACTTGACGATGAAAAACCCGATCTGTATCTCCAACCGCTTCCAGCGTAATGTAGTGAATGAGCTGAATGGCATAAAAGGCAACGACCAATATCGATCGCAGAACGGCTGAACGCATTTCGCCTTCGAATTCTTGCCAACGACTAGCAATATGCCATGACCTCGACTCAGCAGAACTCATTGATTGCGGCTCGGCTAACTGGTTACTCATTGTGCTCTCATGGAATGTTGGACACTCAAACGGATGGCTGCAATTCTCCACTATCTCGAACCCAAAGCATGATAAGAATAGCGATTAGCCCAACCGAAACCAATTGGTATATGGTTAAGTCTAGCAATATCGGTGACTCGGGGCGGAGCCACTCCGACAGGAATCGATAAATCAAATAAGCGATCAAGTACGCTTTGAGCTGATTTCCGACAAGCCATTTGTTTCGGTCCATGACCAGCAGCGAAATAGCCGCCAGGAAATGAAATCCAACTTCATATAGCTGGGTGGGGTGTCGTACGATCCCTGACTGATCGAGTGCCATCGGAAAAGCGACTCCCCAAGGGACCGTCGTCTCTCG
>JANLUJ010000146.1:0-7398 GCA_031363425.1 Pirellula sp. | reverse complement strand
AACAGCGACACTGGCAAAACGGTTTTGGAACCGGGAGCGAGTTTGCGGCGTTAGACTGATTTCGGGCACGAGCACAATCGCTTGACGGCCGTAGGAAATCACTTGCTCGATCGATTGCATGTAGACTTCCGTCTTGCCGCTGCCGGTTACGCCATGCAGTAGAATCGTTTCGTGCTCACCGGAGTCGATGGCTCCATAAATCGTTTGCAATGCGATGCGTTGATCGGACGAAAGGGCTGGTGGTAGGATCCTCTCGTACACTTCGGCCGCAACGTCCTTGCCAAAGGTCATGACCCGCTCGGTATACGATTCCACGAACTCCAGTTCGCAAAGCTTTTTGATAATGCCGTCGGAGCATTGCGCGAGATGTCTAAGTTGCTCCTGCGAGAGGGGCTCATCTGCCAAAATCAACTGCTGCAACGTTTGTCGCTGTTTGACCGACAACGTCTTTACGAGCGTATCGTCGCTCGCTTTGAGGGATGGTTTCAAAAGCGTTTGGTTGCGTGTTCCCGCGCCTGCCCGAACGCCGGCGGGAATGACCGCTTCGAATACTTGGCCAATAGGGACGAGATAGTAGCGGCTCATCCACTGAATCAACTGCAGTAGATTGGAGTTGCAAAGGGGCTCTGTATCGATGGCCCGAATGATTGGCTTGATAAGTTCACGTGGATGCTGGCTGATGTGGACCGCAATCGTGTAGCCGACGATCTCGCGATTCCCTCGCCCCAGCGGTACCACGACTCGCATCGCCGGTTTGATCATGCCCCCAAGTTCATCAGGTATGCGATAGTCATAAGGTCCGAAGGGAGCTTCGGGAAAGGCGACCAAGGCGCATGGAGTCTCAGCCGCCGCATCGATTTCCCATGGGGCGAGTTCGTTTGCGAACAACTCTCCCTGTTGGTAGTCCATGTTTGGTAAGGAGTAAGTTGTAAGGAGTAAGTTGTAAGCAAATACACGGCACGGAGTGCCGTGCTACACTAGGTCACTCGGGCGGTTATCTCGCTGACGCAGTCGTCGATTTTAATGCGTCGTTGTTCGAGTGTATCTCGGTCGCGGATGGTCACTGTGCGGTCTTGTAGTGTTTGCGTATCGACGGTGATGCAGTACGGTGTACCGATTTCGTCTTGTCTGCGATAACGTCGACCTACAGCCGCTTTCTCGTCGTAGAAGACATTGAACTTTTGCTTGAGCGCGGTGTAGATCTCTTTGGCGACCTCAGGCATGCCGTCCTTTTTCACGAGAGGCAAAATCGCTGCCTTGACAGGAGCAAGTCGTGGGTGCAAACGCATTACGGAACGGGATTGCAGCTTGCCGTCTTCGTCCGGTGCTTCGTCTTCGTGGTAGGCTTGGCACAGGAACGCCAGCGTTGCTCGATCTGCACCGGCCGATGGCTCAATCACATGCGGGATGAAGCGTTCGTTGGTGAGATCATCGCGATACGATAGGTCTTTGCCGCTGCCGCGATGGCGAGGTTGTCCCTGATCGTTTAGTTCGAGTTCCAGCGGTCGCTTTTTAGGATCCAGTTTGCCTTCGGAGTGCGAGCGTAAATCAAAATCACCGCGATGCGCGATCCCCTCGAGTTCGCCAAATTCCCCTTCAGGCAAGAATGGAAATGCATACTCGATGTCAGCGGTACCGCAGGAGTAGTGGCTGAGTTCCTCTTGATGATGCTCTCGCAGACGCAATCGATCACCGGCTAAACCCAACGAGAGATACCATTGCATACGTCGATTGCGCCAGTACTCGTACCACTTGGGTGACTCATTAGGGTTGCAGAAGAATTCGATCTCCATTTGTTCGAATTCGCGAGACCGGAAGGTGAAGTTTCGCGGAGTTATTTCGTTTCGGAAACTCTTGCCGACCTGTGCGACACCAAACGGCACTCGAATGCGCGTGCTATCAACCACGTTCTTGAAATTGACGAAGATACCTTGGGCTGTCTCGGGACGCAGGAAGGCTGCTCCCTCTTCGCCGCTCAACGCGCCGACGTACGTCTTGAACATAAGGTTGAATTCGCGAGGATCGGTCAACGTGCCTAATTCGCTTGCATCGGGACCTAAGACGCTAGGCCTTTGGCTCGGATCTAGTTTGTCGAGGGTTAGAAAGGAATCGCCGAACGTTAGTTGACCAACATCTTTGTTGCGGAGGTTAAAGAACTTGAGCGCACGGCGTGTCACCTCTTCTTGTTCAAGCTCAGCGTCGGCAAACATCGTGACGAAGATCTTCTGTTCACCGCGGGCTACCCATTTGCCTCGCACTTGGTCGAATCGGTAACGCTTCTTGGTCGTGCGGCAATCGACCATGAAATCATGAAATAGGTCGTAGTGTCCGGAGCACTTCCAGACTTGTGGGTGCATAATAATCGAACAATCGAGGCCGACCATTTCATAGGTACCCGGAGCACCTGCGGGTTGAATGAGTTCGTTGTGTCCTTGGCACATGTCGCGCCACCAAGCGTCTTTAATGTTTCGCTTGAGCTCAACGCCGAGTGGTCCGTAGTCCCAGAAGCCGTTCAGTCCACCGTAGATCTCACTGGATTGAAACATGAATCCACGTCGCTTGCAGAGCGACACTAGTTTTTCCATTTGCATAGTTGAGTTTTTTCTATTGTGGCTTAGGGAAAAGTACATTTTTAGCCTTCGGCTGCGCCTTGTTTAACCCTGTTTAACCCGCGTAGCGGCGACTTGTTGGTTAGGTTGGAATAGGGTTCCCGCGGCTGCGCCGGTTAAACGGGGGAGATGCGTTGGGCGACGACAAGTCGCTTGAGGCGTGCTAGGTCTTTGACAATTGTAATGTTCATCCAGTGCTTCGTGCCTACCATGTGGCTTTCTACTTGATCCGCGATCATGGGTGACAGTTCGCAAATGAACCAGCCATTGGCAACGAGTTTCCGAGCCGCTTGAGCGGCCAGTTCCTCGATGATTTCTGTTCCCGAGACACCACTTACAAGCGCCATCCGCGGTTCGTGTTCACGGACGGTTTTGTCGAGTTTTGCGTACTCGGCCTCGGAAACATAAGGCGGATTGCTCAGGACAAAGTCGACGCTATTGTCTGGAATGGAGGTGAGCAAATCCGATTCGAGTACGGAAATGCGATCAGCCAGTTGATGCATATCAACGTTGGCTTTGGCGACCGCGACCGCCGCTGGGCTTAGGTCGATGGCAAGGACACTGCACTGGCTCAAATGTTTGGCGACACTGATTGCTATGCAACCGCTTCCAGTGCAGACATCTACAATGCTAAATTGCTTTGCTGGTTCGGCGACCAGAATGGGTTTGGCATGGTCTAAGCATTCGACAACGACGTGTTCGGTCTCGCCACGAGGTATGAGACAGTCTTTGGTGACTTGGAATGGAAGCGAGTAGAACTCTTTTTTGCCGACTAGATAAGCGACCGGTTCGCCTTGAGCACGACGCTTAACAATCTCGCGAAAACGAGCTTTGACTGGTTCGTCAGGTTCCTCGGCAAAGGCGGTGTAAAGGGCAATGCGTTCGCATCCGCGGGCGTGAGCCAAGAGAACTTCGGCATCAAGTCGAGGGGACGGAGAGCCATTCTTTTTGAGGTGCTCCGTCGTCCACTGGAGGAGGCGCAAGATGGTCCACGGATCCGATTGCGTCGTGCTCGTGGAGGTCATGGTGGACGTCCTTGGTTTAGGTGCTAATTGACAGGTGAAGGACATGGCCCGCCGCTGCGCGGGTTAAGCATCTTTAAGCTTCGGTATCGTCTCGCAGGGTTGAACGTTCGTATTCGATCAAAGCGTCGGAGACTGGTTGCAAGTTGCCAGCTACGATTTGATCGAGTTTGTACAACGTCAAATTGATTCGGTGATCGGTGAGTCGGTTCTGAGGGAAATTGTACGTTCGAATGCGTTCACTGCGGTCGCCAGAACCGATCAACGACATGCGTTCGTTGGACCTCTGCTTCAATTCGGCTTCCCGCTTGGCTTCGTAAAGGCGAGTTTTCAATACGCGAAGGGCCCTTGCCAGATTTTTAAGTTGGCTTTTTTCATCCTGGCATTGAACCACAACGCCAGTTTCGTAATGTGTAAGTCGAATGGCCGACTCCGTTTTGTTGACGTGCTGACCACCTGGACCCGACGCGCAGAATTTGTCGACTCGGTAGTCTTCTTTCTTGAGGTCAATTTCGATGTCTTCGGGTTCAGCCATAACGGCAACTGTGGCCGCTGAAGTATGGATGCGACCCTGGGCTTCGGTCTCTGGGACACGTTGAACTCGGTGGCCGCCGCTTTCGAATTGCAATTCACGAAAAACGCCATCGCCTTCGAAGCCCAGGATGATCTCCTTGAAACCTCCGCGTTCCGTTGGGCTAGAGTCCATGACTTCCACTTTCCAACCTTTGTTGTCCGCGTGATGCTTGTACATGCTGTACAAATCGCGGGCAAACAATGCAGCTTCTTCGCCACCGGTACCTGCCCTGATTTCGAGAACACATCGAGTGCGAGCCGCGTCTTCGCCGCCAATGCTCATGTCGAGCAATCCATTCCAAATGGTCTGCCGCTCCGCCTTCAAGCGATTGGTCTCCTCGAGCGCCATCGCGCTTTCGTCTGGATCTGACGATGCGAGCATGGGGGCAAGTTCTTTGAGCTCCTCGGCCATGCGTTCGTAGTTTCGAAACATGGTTGCGACTTTAAGCAGTCCACCATGCTCTCGCATTATGTTAGCCATTTTGGTCGAATCGCCTGACAAGATTGCCTGGTCCGACATCATGGCTTCGAGTTCATTGAACCGCGTAAGCGTCTGCTCAAGTTGTTGGCGTATTTTCATTCGTTGATCGGCTTGGTAAAAAACAAAACCGTCGCATGCCTCAGTTGGCAATCTGCGACGGTCTTGAGATTCTGATTGCCAGAGCCACTTCACGAAAGCAACGCATCATAAGAAGACGCGATGCCGATTGGCTCGGGCCGCTACTTTTTCTTGGCGGCAGGCTTTTTGGTACCAAGGCTGGCGTAAGTACCAGCGGCGAACTTGGTCTGGAACTTTTCGATCCGACCGGCGGTATCGACGAACTTCAATTTGCCCGTGTAAAACGGGTGGCAAACATTGCAAATGTCCACGCGGAGTTCTTTTCGAATGCTGCGGGTCTGAAAAGTATTGCCGCAACCGCAGGTTACTTTGGTTTCGCTGTAATTGGGATGGATGCCGTTTTTCATGATTTTTGATACGTTCGCTTGGGTAGAACGCCGAAATGTGGACTGGAAACTGAAGTAGGCGAAGAGGGACTCGAACCCCCAACCCCCACGGTGTAAACGTGGTGCTCTAACCAATTGAGCTATTCGCCCGTTTTATTCGAAAACGCGTTTTGGACTAAATGCCCAACAATCGCATGCGTCGTGAGCGTCTTTCAGCTCGTTGACGGCTTCGTCGCTTGATTTCACTTGGCTTTTCGTAGAATTCGCGGCGACGCATTTCTTTTTTTAGCCCGCTTCGTTCAACCAGTTTGCGAAAACGGCGTACAGCCTCTTGAATCGTTTCCCGGTCACGGACTAACAACTTAACCATGCAAAGCCTCCACCTTTTTTTGTGCAAATGTGACGATGTATTGAAAATACCTGGCTGCCGATCAATTCCATGCAGCCAACTCAAACCACCCGTCCTTTTTTTCGGGAGGTGAGCGTCACATCGGGAAGCGTACGACCAAGAATTTAGAAATATAGCCAGGATGGCGACAACGGTCCAGGGCGAATTTAGCCGTTGATTTGCAAAATTAGCGACCTTCGGGCTCAACTACTTCGCCGGTTGGAACGGTTCGCTTAGGGGTGGTGCGGACAAGTGCCATGGCAATTTCCTGAACGCTTTCCAAAAGCCCTAGTTCCGTGTCGTACGAATCCCCGCACATCCAAACCAAGTTTTCCGAACCGTTGGATGGATGCTCCGATATCAGATTTTCAGCTAAAAAATCGATGTTTGAGGCACCAAAACAAAGATCGACAGCAATTGCAGACAAAGACTCAGGCTCCGGTTGTACCTCAATTCGATAGCGACTACCTGCGGTATTCTGGAGGATCAGCGAAATGTCTTGGCCGCGTCTAGTCGAGTCCGACAACTCGGCCGAGTCGGGGTTAAGGCTTACCGAAGCCAAGCCACAGTTCCTATTGCCCGATTTATTTCGTTTGTTGGATTGGAACTGACTTCGATACGACTCCCAATTCATGGCGTTTACGAAGGGTGATGGTGGGTCGACGTGGTCGAGCGATGAAGTAAAAAACGATTTCACTGGAACCTCGCGTTCGGAGCTCTTCACTTTTGCACTTGAAAATCAAGTTTTGATAGCGAAGCAACTTTAGGATGCGAAATTGGCCGGCCAGCGACTCATATGAACTACGTGCCGTTTAAATGTGAATTTCCTGTCAAAAGGATCGGGTTGTACTGTTTTTGAGGGAGTTTCAGACTCTGCCATATTCGGCTTGTCCGACTTGAGCCAGCGGTTATTCGTTAGCAATCAATTTCTCAACATATTGCTAGCCCGGATTATTCATGGGGAAGTCTATGATCAGCCGGCGGGCGCCCGTTTTTTGTTGGAGTGGACAACCGTGGGCTAGCGCCTTTCGGCTAATGAATAATCCGGGCTAGGTCCGTGCACATCGCGTACGAATAATCGAGGCAGCGACCAGCCATGCTTGGTCTCGCCCTGTATTGTTCTTAAACACGCGTCGCTTACTCTGGCTTTTTGAAGTGTTTGTGCTTCTTCAGCGATTCGATCCCAACGGCCATCGTTCGATCTCCTTTGGCGACTGTCACACGAATGCGGTTGCCTATCGCAAGATCCGAAACTTGACAAACTTCACCATCGCATGTGAAGGTTGCGTCATCGGCAAGCGTATGCGAAACCAAGTTTTCTTCTCGGTTTTTCATCGACATCTTGGTGCCAACCAGGCTAGCAATTACCCCTTCGACGGTTTGCATAGAAGGTTCCCAACTGCGTTCTGGCGGGCGATTGGGATTGACCGCCGCACTGTTTTTTCTGGCTTCATCAAATTTAGACAATGTGGAATTCCCTTTGAGCGACGCGGGGGCAATATGCCGTTAGCCTAACTTCTGTTGAAATAACGCGACCTCAACGAGCATAGGGGAACGCGGCAGTAAATCAAGCCACCAACTGGAATGCCGGACAAAGCTGCATATGGAATAATCCTGTAAACTCTAACGTTGCCAGAGCACACTTCTTGCGCCTGACTCAAATGGCCATTGCTAAGTTGCCTGTATCCATCGGGATCGCACGGGATCATCGCACAATGAAATTCAAAATTCGCGAAATTGGTTCCGACAACGAATGGTTGCAAACATGCGAATTGCTGCAGACAGTTTACGTTGGCGATGGCTACACCACTGCCTTGATCGCTTCGGAATTTATGGTTCGTGAGCGTTTCGAGGGCCAAAG
>JANLUJ010000135.1:0-4651 GCA_031363425.1 Pirellula sp. | reverse complement strand
TCACTGTTTTGAAGTACTGCACCGGCTTCTAGATACGTGTCGTCTGCGTAATCCGAACCCACTCCAGCTCCAGGTTCGATTGCTACCGTAAAACCCATTGCGATCAATTTCACTGCAACTTCGGGAGTTATTGCGACGCGCTTTTCGCCTGTAAAGGATTCCCGGGGGATGCCAATTTTCATGGAGCTCAATTCAATAAATTCGGCGATGCTTCTGCGAAAAACTTCTTTGAATGCAAAACCATCGAACTTCATGGGTTAAGCAAAGTTTAATGCCGCAATTGGTTTTCCTATTGTACTGCAGACCATTGGGTTTGTGCCTACGCCAAGAAGGATTTTTTACGAATCCCGCCTCCTGCGAATGGACTAAAAGTACCGCTTCAAACTCAAGAAGCCATTTTCGAATTGATGGAAAGTGACATATGCGAAAACGCTTGTCAAACCGAGCATGGTTGCGACCACCATTATGGCTGCCGCTCGACAATGAACTGATTTGAACATTACAATGGCGTTGGCAAAAAGCGGGTGGCTGACGCTAGAGTGAGCTAACACTATTGAATTCGTTTCGGTTACTATTAGTATGCCAGGGTTTTTTCCTTTCCAAGGTAACCAATGTCAAATACTTCAATTTTCTGCACCGTCGCTGGACTAGTCGTCTTTATAACACCTGAAGAAATGATTGCAGCGTCAAGGAACAGTCGTGATTGAACCTTGGGACCGCTCATTCATCGCGAGGAATTTCGCTCGCATTGTAGATCATCCTTGGATTTGCGTTTGTTTTCTGATCGGCATTTCGGCGATTGCAATTGGCGGATATGTTCGACCCACTTGGCCAACCGAAATGGCTCGACGAATTTGGACGAGTCCCCCGGAGAAAATCGCATCAACGGTCCCAACAACCGAGCGTCCATTTTTGACCTCGAATCGAGTCAAGCGAGATTCACTCGGAAAGGCCGAAGCGTTGCTGGTGATGCAATGCGAAAACTTTTTCACCCGCGACGGCGCGTTGGCCATACGAGATGTTGTTCAGGCACTCGAAGATCTAGAAACCGTGTCCAGCGTCCGATGGCTCGATCAGGCCCCGCCGCTCAATATCTTCGGATTACCAGAACCGATTCTACCCAAAGGTCAAGCGTCGGAGCAGCGATTTGCGATTGCCAAGCAAAAAGCGATTCAGCATCCGCTGGTGGTTGGTCAAATGCTGTCGCCCGATGGCAAGACGTTGCTTTTGGGCGTTTCATTCAATTGGGTTTTCGTAACCGATGAATCCGATTGCACCACACGTTTGGTTGAGGTCGCAGAACAAACTCTTGCTAAACACCCAGGTGTTAGCATGAAGGTGGGGTTAACAGGCGAGGTGCCCTTGCGACTTAGCATTTTGCAGATCCATCAATCGAATGCTGTCAAGTTTCAGTTTATCGGCTATGGAATGATCTTGTTGATGGCGATCATTTTGTTTCGGGGTGTCACCGTTGTGATCGTTGTGGCATTGGCACCGGCCACTGGAGTTTTTTGGGCAATCGGTTTCCTGCGATATCTCGGTTGGGAAGACAACCCTTTTAGCGAAGTCATCTTGCCGGTATTGTTGAGCTTGGTCGGCTTTGCAGATGGTGTTCACATGATGGTATACATTCGCAGTTGCTTGAGCGAGGGGCAGACACCTCGGAAAGCTTGTCGCAACGCACTGGCGACGGTAGGAGTCGCATGTAGCATCACAACGATCACAACCGCGATTGGAATGGGTTCTCTGTCGTTTTCGAATCATGAGGTTGTTCGCGAATTTGCTTGGTCCTGCGTATTGGGAACGACGACGATTTTGACATCGGTGCTTTTGACCATTCCCCTAGCCTGTAGCATGCCTTGGAGTCATCGGTTGTCGCATGGCGCGAAGCGAGGCTTGATCGATCGCTATTTGCAGCAGATTAGCATACCTGTTTCCATGACGATAAGATCAGCAAAGCCGGTTGCCTACTTTGCTATTGCGCTGATGTTGGTTTTGGGGGCTACGACACTTTTCCTTCGTCCCGATGATCGTCTTTCCAATGAGTTGCCGAGCGGCAGTCCGTCTCAGCAAATGATGGCGCATCTAGACAAGGCGTTGGGAGGATTGCAAACCTGTGCTATAAATTTGGATTGGCAGGCTGCGACAATCGAGCCTCGTGAAATTGCTTCGATTGTCCAAGATATCGATGCGGTTTTAGATGAAGAACCGCTGATTGGACATCCGCTGTCCATTGGTCGAGTTCTGGCTGCATTACCTGGTGATGACAGCCCGATTGACAAAATGCCGATGGCGGAAATCCTACCGCCACCGCTCAAGCTTGCTCTGTACGATCCGGACCAACATTTCGCAAAGATAACATTTCGAGTTCAGGATCTGGGAACGGCCACCTACAAACCGATCTTTCAGAGGATTGACGCATCCATCCAAAAAATCGCAATGGACCATCCTGGGGTCGTTATTAAACTGGATGGTGGTCCGATTCGACGTTGGAAGAATTTGTATCAAATTGTTTCGGACCTTTCATTGAGCTTAGGAACAGCTTCAATCGAAATACTAATTGTGATGGGGATTGCCTTTCGATCGATTCGGCTTGGTTTGATAGCGATTATTCCGAACATGATTCCTCTTGCGGCCGCAGGTACATTCATGGTGCTCGCAAATTGGCCTCTGGATGTTGTGAGCGTTTGTGCCTTTACGATCTGTTTGGGAATTGCCGTGGACGATACGATCCATTTTTTAGCTAGGTATCGAGAGGAATTGCACATACAACCCAATCGCACGATTGCATTGCGTCAAGCGTTTTTAGGGGTTGGTACCGGCATGATCATGACCACTTTGGTGTTAGTTGCTGGGTTTAGTTCCGTCCTCATCAGCGAAACTCGAGACCACCGAGTCTTTGCAAGTCTTGGGATTATTACCTTGCTTTCGGCTTTGCTATGCGACCTTTTCCTGCTGCCAGGGCTGCTTGCCCATTTTGACAAAGCAAGATCGACGGATGCCGAGCAGCATCCGATTAAATGACGTTCGCAGAGTACTAGGAATGCTTAAAACGGATCTGCTTGCCGACAGGCTACTGTCAGGTTTTTCCTGATTTCCTGGAGACGTTCAGGCAATACACTTCCCCATTAGTCCGCTTACCATTCGCATATGGCTAAACGACATGACTAACAGATTTCGAATCGGGATCGCGGCACAAACATATTGGTTGGACAATTAGATGTTTTCATTTTCATTTCTTAGAAAGCGTAGCAGTGGATCAGGTGCTTTCCTAATCGGAATGGGGATTAGTGGAATATTCTATTTGATCGTGCATTTGCCGCTGATGCGTGACTCCGCGATTCACGCCTACACGACTCACCACGCCACGGAATACGCTATTGTCATGCTGTTTTTCTGGGCAGGCGCGGAACATCTGCTGTGTTTTCTAAAGGGAACTCGCGAGAAAGCAGCCATCCGACGTGTCTCCTTACCTGTATGTCAGGGGCTCGAAGAAGCGAATCGCGCCGGTGATCTGTTAGATCAAGTGCGGCTTGACCACTCCGAGGACATAGATTCCTTCAAGTTCCAGAGAATTCAGTCAGCCCTAAGATTTGTACATCAACGTCAAACGGCGGAGGGATTTCGCGAGTACCTTGAATCGCTGGCGACTCGCGATAGCAACCAAGTCTTTGATCGTTACGGGTTCTCACGCTTTGTCACTACGATTCTCCCAATTCTGGGTCTAATTGGGACAGTTGTGCATTTCGGCGCAGCGCTAACCGGCTTGTCAATGGAGGGTTTGACCGAAAAACTACCCAAAATGTTAAGCAGCATGGGAACGGCATTTAATACAACCTTCACTGCAATGACATGCATGGTGGTAACGTTCCTCGTTCGATTCTTAGTCGAAAGGCGCGATAATGAACTGCTTTTAAAAATCGACTCGTACATGGAAGATGAACTACTGCATCGATTCCAGTGCTCAGATGGAGCAACCAAGCCATTTACGGATATGCTGATGGTATCGAATTCGACCCTGTTGACGTCGCTGGAAACATTCGAAAAAGCAATGATGAATGAATGGAGTCGCAGGCTCGACGCAACCCAACGCAGGTGGGACGAACTCAACCAACGCCAAGAGTTAAACTTCGTTCACTTTCTGAAGATGGTCGAAAGGCAACAGGAAACGCATGTAACCGAAGTACGGCAATGGAATGATGAACTAGTGGTTGCGCAAAAGATGACGAATGAGATCGCCCACGGCCTCGTAGCAGACGGTCAATTACTGCAATTGCAGGATCGATTGGCCGAAAATCTGACTTTGCTGCGGCAATCGCAACGGATGGAAGATGCGATGCATGAATTAACTGCCGCAATTCATCTATTCACGGCCAGACAAAACGCAGAACTGCCTAGACGCTTGTCTGCGTAAATGGAATCGTTCTTGAATAGGGCATATAAAATCAAAGTCGACTCATAACTTGGACCATCTAGTTCGTTGAGGAGACAGATTCATGGGTTGCATTTTGGGAAAAAATTCATGGATGCAGTTTTTGCCGACATCAAGAATTGTGCTTTGATCGAGAATTCGTTCAATCATTTAGGAGGCGATCGTGTTTATAAAGAAAACGAAAACAAAAAAGCATTTACCAAAGTTGGAAAACGTTGG
>JANLUJ010000127.1:0-3641 GCA_031363425.1 Pirellula sp. | reverse complement strand
CCAAGTCGGGGGCACAAAGTACCACGCAATCTGCTGGGGTCTCATCTGTCGTGAACTTGCTCAGCGCTCGTTCCGGGTCGCCGAATATGAGAACGCGATAGCCGCGTTTTTTTAGCTTTTCCCTCAAAATGTTTTGCAATTCTGGTTTGCTTTCCACAACCATGAGCGTCTTGCCATTTCCCTCCTTCGCCTCATCCTCATTGATGGGTTGGATTGCGTGCTGTGGGCTTTTCTTTTCGCGGCTCTCTCCGTCTGCGTTCTCAAGATATCGGATAGCAGCCTGCAAGTCAGCTAGTACGGCCCCCGGCGTCTGATATCGTTTTTCTGGATCGAACTCGAGGGCCTTGTGGCAGATCGAATAGATTTGATCCGGCAAACCCTGGATGACTTCATTGAGAGGCGGAATTTCGGTAAAACGCGAAACACTTAATCGTTGCAGCCGATCCCGAGTTTCGACGAGCGCCGGTCTACCGCTAACAACGTTATAAAAAATCACACCAACGAAGAACAAGTCGCTTCGCGGATCCCCCTTACGCACGCCCGTTCCTCGTTCGAGGGCTGCATAGTCAATCGCTCGCGCGCTAGGACAGTCCGCAATTGCTTCCGGCGTCGATACGTCAGCCATTGCAGCCAGTCCAAAGTCCACTAGTTTGCAACGTCCGCTCGAGTGCACCAAGACATTCGTTAATTTCAAATCGCGATGTGTTATGCCCTTTGAGGCCGCAAAATCAAGGCCCGAGCAGATGTCCTGCATCATGTTCAACGCATCGGCTGCTCCGAAACTCCCACGTATCTTCAATATCTCTCTCAAAGTCTCCCCCTCCACAAACTCCATGACCAAGTAGGGGGATCGAACATCGTTTTGAATTTCGTGAATGGTCACGATATTGGGGTGCCGCAGTTGCAGTCCCATTCTTCCTTCGCGCAAAAACTGTTCGACCGATGCTACTTGATCGCGGTGCCTACGACGCAATACCTTGACGGCCACGATCCGACCGGTTTCTCGGTGTACGCATCGGAACACCCGTGCAAACGTTCCTGCTCCGATCATGTAAAGAACACGGTAGGGGCCATAGAAGAAACCGAGTCGCTCGCCGGTGCACATCCGATCCAATTGAAAGTTGGTTAGTACGCTTTTCCGAAGTAGAAGATTTTTCACGTCCTCCAGTTTGACGTCGCTGGTACGCAGTTCCCCCCAAATCCGATCGATTTGTTCCGGAGTCGCTAACTCCAAATCGATCGCGCGCTGCGTAAGTGTCCTGGGAGTAAATTCCATCGAGGCGTCTGACCGACGAAGAGTGATGATAGGTTTTGGAAAGATGTTTCAGCTGACTCAATACTAGACTAAGCCAAATCAACGTCGCAAGCAAACCATTAAACAAACAGGCAAGTCGATTCAGGCTCATTTTGCCCATATCGACTTGCCTGCCTCTGTTTTGAACGCTTGTCGCCCTGTATTGTCGGAGGGATTTCGGGCTGAAAGTGGCGACTTTCTACACCCGTCTACACAAGCTATTGCGTTCAACCGTTTCTACTAATCTTGGTTTCCTTCAGGGGAGCTTTCATCCGCTTCCCCTTGTTCACCCATCATTTCTTGAATTTGGCGTTGGTACGCGTCACGTTCGCGACGAGTCGCTTCCAAATCAAAGACCAAATACTTCATGTCTAAACGTAACTGGCCAATGGAATCTTGAACCAATTGCAAAATTTTTCGACGACGATTCGTGCTTTCGACAACTCTCTGAAATGCAGGCTGAATTGTTAGTCGCTGTGCGGGTGGCAACATTTCAATCACTTTTTGAAGATCCACCAATTCGCTCGGAGTGTCATTTAGGAGATTTTCGGTCGATTGGGCTGCGTGGCTCATGTTGAGGCTCCTCAAGGTAGCGATTGAAGTTTATTTGCCGGAAGTTTGCTGGCGATTATGAAATTAAAGAAATGCAGCTCTCGTGCCGACACTCTCTCACGGTAGAACCAAGATGGATGGTAAACCCATGCTAGTCAAGGACTTAGCAAAGTCGATACTTTCGCTTCGATTTCGCTAACCCACAAGGTCCGTGGGGGTTTCGCAACACCAAACGATCTAGAATCGTGCTGTAAGTCATGCTACAAGCGAGACTTACGATCTTGCACGTCAGGTTGCTCCCCATGTTTCTTTTTCTCCACTATTCATTCGCAATTTGTTGCAAAAAGTCAACCCAGCGGCCACTTAGCGCAATTGGGCTATTTCTGCATTGGCGTATCGCCGCGGCGTTGTTTTTTTTTCTTAGCGTCGTTGCCCAGGATGCAATTGCGCAGGTCTCAGACTCGTTCGACGAACCACAACCGAAGTTCCGACTTTGGCAAAGCGATGCGAGGGCACAGTTGTCACCATCCAGGAAAACGGAACCCGGTGTCGAAATCATCGAGACCTCGTTCGCGACTGGTAGTAAAGTCTATCTCATCTACCCAATTGAACCATGTGCGATCATTGATGACCTGAATGCGTCCATCCGCATTCTTTCAGCTCAAAGTGGATTGAGAATCGGTTTTCGAGTCGTATTTCCACGCAGTGCCCATGCCGCTACACAGGATCCAATTACGGAGGTGCTTATCGGGACGCCTAGCGAAGGGGCGGGACGTTGGTCGCACTCGCGCATTTCGCATGTTGCCAATCAATTCGATGATCGTATTCGATATCTGCGAACCAAGTTCGGACCCAATGTGAATCTGCAAGACGCTTACGTCGACGCTGTGGTGCTCAGTGTCTATTCTGAGCCTGGCACCATCAAGTTAAAGGTCGACGACTTGCTTGTCGAAGGCATGGTTGCTCCAACTTCGATCGGAACCAACGAAACTATTCCTATCGATGACACGCCCTATCCTTCGACTTTGCCTGTCCAAGAGCAACTTCGCATTTTGCAATCGGCCGTTCCAAGATGGATACTCCACCAAGGTGAGAGCCTTGACTACCTCAAGTTACTTGGCTTCAACGCAATCATCACCAACAATCCAAACGATCCACTTGTGATCCAGCAAGCCGTGCGTTCGCAAATGGGGGTCATCGCTCGTCCACCCGACTTTGTTCCGACTGAAAACAGAGCCAACGAATTGCGACATGTTCAAGGCTGGCTAATCGGAATGACTCGCGACCAATCCCACCTCGAGCAAACTCGGAAATTGGTCAATAAACTTTCTCACTTCCCTCCCTCATTGGCTCGCCCAACGTTTGGCGAAGCGATGGAGATGGTTGGTCCCTATAGCCGGTTAAGCGACGCTCTAGCCGTTCCGATTCCGATCTCAACACGCGTACGTTCTGCAAGCGAAGCTGCTACGATCATGCAATCGAATTTCCGCGGATTGTCGGGACGATCTATTCCATTGACTTCGATTGTGACTCAGATGCCCGATGAGTGGGCACAACAAAAAGCCATTGCTTCGAAGGCACTCGGCCGAGAACTGGCTAGTCAAGTCGATTACGATTTACTTCAAGTCCGACTGCAATTTTATCGAAGCATGATGCAAGGAGCACGCGGGTTTATCTTTCGCTCCGGTTCGCCACTCGATTCTGCAGACCCTACTGCGTTGGCGCGTAGCCAGGGCTATGCTGGCATCAACCGTGAGATCGAGTTGTTTCTGCCATGGATACAGGCGGGACAATC
>JANLUJ010000121.1:0-1840 GCA_031363425.1 Pirellula sp. | reverse complement strand
GCCAACGCCATCGTGCTCTTAGTCTTTCGATGAATCGAGCGAAAAACATTTCAGCTCCTGATCGTTTCGAACAAACAGGCAACCATTTGCTATGGCCGGGTAAGTCCAAAGTACACTTCGACCACTGGAAGTGTTGGTCGGATCGATCGCATGAAATCGACCTGTCTCGTCGTATCCCTTGGGAGTTAACTTGGCAGAGATGAAGTCGCCGGTTTCACTAAGAATGAAGAAGTCGTTTCCGTCGGCCTTGATCAGATAGGCGCTGCCGTTGGAAGAGCCCTTGGGTCGATCCACTCCGGTTGTTGACATAGCAGTTTGCCACATTCGTTTTCCATCGTCTTGGCGAGCACAAACCAAGGCCCCGCTTTGAAAGTCCGCTCCATAAACAAAACCATCAAAGAAAATCGCCGATGTGTTGGAAAGTCCAAGCGAAATCTTTGGATCGCCTATCCACACCACTGTCGACCTTGGTGGATTCGACGACAACTTAAACATCGCCGAAATCCCTTCGCCAGATGCAAAAAGCATATCGCCGTTTAGAATCGGTGGTGCAACCGACATTTTGTAATCCGGCTTAAAGGGTTGTTCCCAGAAAAGCTGACCATTGGTTGGATTGAGGCTCGAAATCTTTTCAGGGCTCCAGATCAACAATTGCGGTATTCCGCCATGCGAAATCAAGGCGGGTGGGCAATATCCAATCTCTTCGCAACTCAGCCCGCGCCAAAGTTCTTTGCCGGTTTTGCGGTCGAGTGAAACCACCAAGCTTCCTTCACCACCCGCAAGACAAATGAGCTGTTGGCCGACCACCAATGGGACCGCCGCATATCCCCACATCGGTTTTTCCGTTTTGTAGTCCTGTGCAAGCTGTCGTTGCCAAATAATCTTTCCATCATCTGTGGAAAGGCAAAGCAAATCACCCTCTGCTCCGAGCGAGATGACAGTCTCATCGACTACCACGGGCGAAGCTCGAGGTCCACCCGGATACGACAAGGCATAATCTCTATCATAGGCCTTCGTCCACATAATTGTGCCCGTCTTCGCGTCCATGCAAATTACTCTCTCCTTGCCAGTCAGCCGATCACGGCTGCCTGGGTTGTTGGTGATCTTGCCAGACTCCAGTTGGTAATCCGTTACAAACACCCTACCGTTTGCGATCACTGGGCCAGAGTAGCCGAAGCTAACTGGCTGCTTCCATTTCAAATTGAGCCCCTGCTTCGGAATAGACTTCGCGAGAGTCCCTTTTGGGAGCAACCCGTCTCGAGTGGGACCATTCCATTGCGGCCAATCCTGCGCATAAGCCGATGCCGAAAAAACGAATACGCCGACGATTGCGAAAGTGCAGATTCGAAAACGCATCATGGCAGTTTTTACCTTATCGTGGGAGTGTCAGGAAAGCCATCGAGTATAGCACAATCGGCTCCTGGTCTCGAGACACGATATGGTTGCCGAATGCGGTGCCCTGCAATTGGCATTTTAGCTAGGCTGCACGGCGTTGTTGTCCAGTTTGCCCCGCTTGAATCATTGGAATCACAGCACGCTCTGCTTGCATGCCATTGGCGGCTACCTCCAATCGACGTTGAACCACGCTAACCAGGGATCGATCCCGAATACCCATAACCCATCCGAGCCGCTCCGCGACCGTCTTGGGACTCATCAATCCGCTGGCGAGATGGCCCAGTCGTCGAGCTATCGAATCAATTACCACTCCAGAGCCTTCGATTGAGGCGTAGGCACAAGCTAACTGACCGCATGCTCGTCCAATCTCGTAGCCCGATTCATTGCCCAACGCCACCCTCTTGGGTGCTCTAATTGTTGCATCGCGAGCAACTTCGATTTCGAT
>JANLUJ010000102.1:0-1219 GCA_031363425.1 Pirellula sp. | reverse complement strand
ATACCAACCTCGATGTCGGTGGCTCAGACCTAGTTTTGTTGCCTATTCATGTATTAAGCTATCGGTACCGAGACAAAGTTTATCGTTTTCTTGTGAACGGCCAAACTGGCAAGACCTATGGCGAAAAACCTTGGTCTGGTTCAAAAATTGCAGCCGTCGTCATTGCAGTTGTATTGCTGTTGCTAGTAATCATTGCAATGATAGTCGTATTGAGCCAGACGGGGTTTGGCGAATGAACTTCGAAACTCGCTGCACCGTTTGTCGTACATACCTCGACGAGGAGGATTTGTTTTGTAGCAACTGCGGCACGGAGAATGCATCTGGCGTGGACGCCGAGGGAGTGGGCATCGATCCGACGGAGAAGACGACACAGCAAGCAAGCGTCATGAGTTTTCGGTGCGAGCAATGCGGAGCATCGATGAGTTATGATGCTTCCGCTAAAACGCTAAGATGTCCATTTTGTGGCAGTGAAAAAATGTCTTCGCGTTCAGACGCGAGAACGTTGAGGCCGTCCGGTGTCGTCCCCTTTCGAATCGACCAATCGCAAGCGGAGTCGCTGCTCCACGATTGGTTAGGCCAGGGGTTTTGGAAGCCGGGCGATGCTGCGCAGCGATCCATTGTCAACAAAGTAACTCAAGTTTACGTACCATTCTGGGTCTTTTCTGCGACGACCGAAACCGCATGGACAGCCGATAGTTCGGCGGTAGCAGCAGGTGCCCGTGGACAATGGCGCCCCATTTCAGGAACTCGTGTGGGGAACTACGAAGGCGTTTTGGTAGGGGCAAGCGGCACGCTGACGCCGGCCGAGATCCAGGAGATTGCACCGTTTGATATTTTGGACGCTGTCGCACCTGACTCCATCGACTTGAACAATGTTATAGTGGAAGAGTTTCGCGTTACTCGACGAGATGCCAGGATGAGAGCAGCCGCATTGGTGGAGCAATACGAAGCGAGCCAGTCGCAGCAATCGGTACCAGGCAATGTGAGAAATTTAAGTGCAAACGTCCGTCTCCAAAACATGAAGAGCGTCCCTCTCTTGTTACCGATCTGGATCATGGTTTACCAATATCGCAATCAACCCTTTCGTGTCTTGGTCAACGGTCAAACAGGCGAGGTATTTGGGTCGGCGCCGTTTTCGTATGCAAAGCTGACTGGAGTGATTGCTGCTCTATTCATCTTGGTGGTAATCGTGATAGCTGCGGCTGTTGCATTTTCGTCT
>JANLUJ010000074.1:0-10460 GCA_031363425.1 Pirellula sp. | reverse complement strand
CGAGTGTGGTCCGGCGATCAAGCGAAACAACACGGCCTGATTGACGAGATTGGTGGAGTAGATGATTGCATCGCCGTCGTTGCTAAGAAAGCCAAGACAGAAAAGTACAAAGTGATTCATCGACCAGAGGTTTCTACCGGTTTCGATTTATTTCGAGTACTTGACGAGTCAAACGGTAGCGACATCGCTATCGAACAAGCAGGTGTATTGCAATCGCTCGAGCAAAAGCTTCTAAGCATTTTTTCGCAGCGGGGTTTCCGGTTGGATTCCACGCGAGTTTTATTGCGATCCGCTTGGAAAAGCACATCCGGTAAGCCGGCGATTTGGGCGTTGATGCCTCAAGAAATGCGAGTGCACTGAAACGGAAGCATTCGTTGAAATCATCTCTCCGGCTACAGTTCTTACTCCCTATGTTGCTTGCGATACTGGCGACCGCGTTAGGGGTTACTGTCTGTTCGAAATGGTTTGCAGATCGCTCGTCTCGTTACGCAACATTGAGCCGGCTATCAACTACAGGCAAGTTATGTGTCAACGCGCCCTACCCATTGACTGAGGGAGTCTTGACGCAGATCCAAGGTCTTTCGGCCCTCAAGCTCGCAATTGTCTCTACGGACGAATCGTTGTCTGCGAAGGGTGAGGAGACGATTCGTTTGGAGGCCAAATCGAGCGGATTTCCTTCGGACGCAAATCTGCCTCGGATTCAACGACTCGCTTTGCGGGCCAGCATGTATCCGACAATGCCGTTCTTCGAATCGATTGAATTGGCTGCTGGCGATCGAGCCAACGCGACCGCCTTTGCATTGCCGATCGATCAAAAAGTTGGAGCTGGTTACCGCTACTTGATCCTCATGGAGTCGGCGGCCAAATCCTCCAGTGGTTCCGACCAAGCGTTTTGGTTGCCGTTGGTGACAGGTCTTTTCTCGTCGATCGCGATTGCTTTGGTCGCAACAATTGTTGCAGCCCGGATAGGTCAGAGGATAGAGGCACTCGGAACGCACGTCCAAAAGATAGCAGACGGTTCGTTTGAAAGCATTGTCCCCACTGGCCCTGGCGACGCCATCCGCGGTTTATACGAATCGATAAACTCAATGAGCATGCAGCTCAAGCAATCTTCATCACAAATCGCTCAGAATGAACGATCGAGAATGATCAATCTTTTGGCCAGCGGGTTGGCGCACGAATTGCGGAATCACTTGACAGGGGCAAGACTAGCGATTCAAACCTGCTTGCCTGATAGCAACTCGCAGGAGGCGTTGTCGATAGCGCTAAAGCAAATGAAACTCGCCGAAGAGTCTATTCAGAGGCTGCTTACCTTGCGGGTCGATGCCACGGAGGAAAAGTCCACGTCGATGACCGTTATCCAGATTCACGATTCGGTGCGCGAATTGGTTCTGCCGATCGCGACCCATCATCGTGTCGCGTTTCAAATGCACGCATTTTGCCAATCCGCGGAAAGTGATTTCGGCAGTAGAAATTTGGATGCTTGGGTAACAGATGGCAGTTCGATTGTTGGTGCCCTATTGAATTTGATTTTAAATGCCTTGGAAGCTGCGGGGCCAGGCGGCGCTATTGAAGTTTACTTAAAGGTAACGGGTGATAATTCAACGACAATGGAGTGGACCGTTCAAGACAATGGTCCTGGCCCGACGGCAGAGATCGTACCGATAATGTTTGAGCCTTTTGCGAGTACGAAGCGCGAAGGCGTTGGGCTTGGTTTGGCCATGTGCAAACGAATCGCGCAGCGTCACAATGGCGACGTGCGATGGCAGCGCAAAGATGATTGGACGATTTTCACCTTTCAGATCCGTGGAAGCGGTGCGACCCCTTTGACGCATGTTTGAACCAGAGTCTTAGGTAACTGGTGACTGTATCTGACTTCGTCAACGTACATCGTCGACAACGGCTCGGGTCTAACGGGGAATTACGGCTTTGAGTTTAGCCGTTTCTTTGCGTGTTGGTTCGCGCCCCCTTGGTGTAAGATTAACTCAGTCACCAAGCCTTCTGCCCCTCTTACGAATGTGATTTGGGCATCCACTACTTTCAAAAAGAATTTCTCTTCTGATTCTGCGAAAATCTCAAACTTGGGCTGGCCTGTCGCCTGAAGCATTAGTCGATTTTCTTCTTTGGTAATGGATATCACGAATGTCGGTATCAGTTCGTATTCCCCTACGTAATTGTCGAGGACCTTCGAATCCACTTGGATACTCTTACGTTCTTTTTTCGGTGAGATTTTTTGCAATGGGTAACGACTGTCCAATAAATGCCGTCCAATATCGTCGATGTCGAGGGCTGCATTGGCAAGCACCACCACACCAACGCCTCGTTTCTTGTCGAATCCAACGAACGAATGATAGCCACCGGTTTGGCCATTGTGCCACACAACTTCTTCGCCGAAACTTGCAAGTTTGTGCCAGCCCAAACAGATGGACATGTTGGGAACACCAGCTTCGGCTCGCGTTGTATGTTGCATATTCATAGCTGCCAATAAATCGGTTTTCGTCTTACCCATGTTCGCCTCGACGAATCTCAACATGTCGCTTACGGTCGAACGGATTGCGCCAGCGCCAGCAAGAGTATTCAAGTCCCAATTTTTCACTTCGGACAGGCTTTCATCGTGACCTAGTGCAAGCCTCTTCTTCATGTCGGGGGTTAGTGTTATCGACGTGCTCGTCATCCCGAGTGGCTTACATATCCTAGTCGCAACGAGCGATTCAAAGTCAGTTCCGGCGCGCAATGCCAGCACGTGGCCAAGTAGTCCGGCCCCCAAATTGGAGTACTCGTACTTTTCACCGATGTTCCTCGTCAGTTTGTATCCCGAAAGGAATGCGTACATGTTGTCAACGGTGTAGTCTGCATAAGGGTTCTGGCTGTCTGAGGGTGAAAAATTGGTCGGCATTCGAGGCAAGGCCGACGTATGTGTGGCCAGATCCAACAGCGTTATCTCGCGTCCGTCGCGAGATGGCATTTTCACTATTTTTGGCAAGTACTTCGAAACGGGATCGTCTAACGCTACTTCGCCTTTGGCCACCAAGTCGGCAAGCAATAACGAAGTAAAGACCTTTGTGGCTGAGCCAATTTCGAAAACCGTATTGCCATTCGGCTTGTTCGCTAGATCGTTTTTGTTTAGCGATCCATACCCGATAACTTGATTTCCATCTGCACCAACTAGGCCAACAACGATGCCCACGCCTTGTTTTTCGATTTCGATTCGCTTCTTAAGAATCTGTTGGACTTGGTCGGTTGTCCATGCGACCGGTTCAGGCTGTGCCAAGAGTGATTGAGTTGCGAACGAAACAAGTACAACGCAGACTGCTTTTAGAATTGGATGGTACAAAACGAATGCTCCTCTAGTGCGTTCGCGTAGATTGTATGTGCACGAAGTTGCATTGTAACTAGTTTTGACGTGCACTGCAAAACAGCACCCGTCGTAGCCGGACGAGGCGTGTGCGGAGTGCTTCAAGGCAACAAGTTAAGATGCCAAAACCAGGTTGAGTGAAGACGTTTTCCCACTCAACCTGTGGAATCCGCCAATCGAGGGCATGCTGTGACAATTTTTTGCATTTAGTTTTCAATACGGCGACCGGCAGGTTTAGCCCTGCCTAGCACGATGCGCAAGTTTTGAAGTTGCACACTTTTGTTTTCCCGGAGGGAATAAAGACATTAGCCGGTGGTAAGCGCAGCGTCACCACCGGAAAGGTAACGAAAATCCCCTCGCATCCCGAAGGGATGCCAGCGTAATTGTGCTGGCATCCCTTCGGGATGCAAAAATCGCGTAACGTCATCTACCGGTGGTGGCGCTGCGCTTACCACCGGCTAATGGCTGTAATCGCTTCGCGATAAATGCAGCAAGTGTGCAACTCCAAAACGCGCAACCGCGCAAGCTGGTGATTTTAGGTTCCAATTCACTAGCCCGCCCGCTTGCGCGTCGTGCTAGGTGGGGTTAAACCTGCCGGTCGCCTAAGACTGATGTAGGGTCGCACTTGCCGGGTGCGACCATGCATACTTTGCAGGCGTAACCTTCCGCGCGAGGTCACTCTCGGCAAGAGTGACCTACTTGAAATAACGACAATGCAGCACTGGTTGTTGAGGATACTTGGGCCATGTGTCCGGTGTGTCACTGGATTGGCAAAGCATAAAGACGGAGCCTTTCCCCGAGACGACCGTCCGATGGCTCTCACATTGCAAACAGATGGAGCGAGCTAAGAGTGGGTCCATCGCGGCAAGTGCGTCCGTTGCTTTGGCTTTGCTTTCCTGCAAATCATCTGGCACCATCATGAGGTGGTATTGAGTGTGCGGAGTACCCTAGGCAACGGGAAGTACACTTTTTCTTCTCGCACTTCCTGCTCTTCTACCGTAGCATCGAATCGGTCCTTGAGCCACTGTATGGTGTTCTGCACAACCAGTTCGGGAGCGCTCGCCCCAGCGGTGATCAAAACCGTTTCATCACCCTGGAAATCCGCTTCCCTGAGATCCTGTGGACCGTCGACGAGGTAGGCTGGACGATTGAATTCCTGCGCAAGTTCTCTTAGTCGCTGTGAGTTGCTGCTATTTTGACTCCCAAGAACGATGACGGCATCTGCTTGCTGGCATAGTATCTTCACGGCTTCTTGCCTGTTCTGAGTTGCGTAGCAGATATCCTCCTTTGGAGGTCCGACAATCCACGGAAATCGCTCTTTGAGTCGGCAGATGATTCGATTCGCATCGTCTACGCTTAAGGTCGTCTGTGTTAGGTAAGCCAGCTTAGAGTCAGAATCGAGCACCAATGCTTCGACGTCGTTGATGTCTTCGACTAGGAGAATGGCTTCGGGCGCCTCTCCCATCGTTCCGATGACTTCATCGTGCCCCTCGTGCCCTATCAAGACAATCGTATAGTGTTCCTTCGCAAATTTGATCGCCTCCAGGTGCACTTTGGTAACAAGAGGACAGGTTGCATCAATGGCGTTCAATCGACGTTCCTTGGCAATACGTCGAATTTCCGGCGAGACGCCATGAGCGGAGAATAGTACTGTTGAATCGCTCGGAATTTCATTTAGGTAATTTACAAAAACAGCACCTTTGCCTTGAAAGGCTTGAACAACGTGTTGGTTGTGTACAATCTCGTGATAGACGTAGATGGGAGCGCCAAAGTGCTTGAGTGCCAGATCGAGGCTTTGAACAGCCATGTTGACGCCGGCGCAAAATCCGCGGGGAGCAGCAAGAATTATTTTCATGGGGCATATAGGTCAGTGTAGGCGCGGGGAATTTGACGTTATGATAGCGGCATGTCATCCCCAAGCGAAGCCATTTTTACTGCCAAACACCCCTTAAGAGCTGGCGGAAACATAGTTATCGCGGACCTGCAGCTGTATGGACCGAGGTCCACCAAACCTCCTATGGAAGTGGAGCTTGCAAAAAAGTACTGCAAATCACTTGCCCGTCGGCACTACGAGAATTTTTCTGTGGCGAGTTTGCTCGTTCCGAAATTGATCCGACAAGATTTTTACAACATTTACGCTTACTGTAGATGGTCCGATGATTTGGCTGACGAAATTGCAGGTGCCGCAGATTCGCTTCAGCTACTACAATGGTGGCGATCTGAGTTACTCGATTGCTTTTCGGGGAAGGCAAAACACCCGGTTTTCGTCGCGCTCAAGGAGACGATAGTTAAGCATTCTCTATCGATGGAGAACTTCGAACACTTGCTCGATGCATTCGTTCAAGATCAAAGCGTGACACGTTACAATTCTCAACTGGAAGTTCTCGAATACTGCCGAGGGAGCGCCAACCCTGTTGGCCGAATCCTCCTGCAACTTGCCCGCGTCAACGAAGCAAAGGCGATGACGCTCAGCGATCGAATTTGCTCGGGATTGCAAATCGCCAATTTCTGCCAAGACATTCGCCAAGACGCGCTCAAAGGGCGAGTCTATTTGCCTAAGGACTTATGGAAACGATTTGAAGTCACGGAATCAGAGATCTTGGCTGGTCAAGCTTCCGACAATCTACGCTTGGCTGTGAAAGTTTGGGTCGATTTGGCTCGAACGAACTTGGTGAGTGGACTACCATTGGTTCAACTAACTCCACGGTGGATGGCACGTGACATCCAGCTTTTCGCGCGTGGGGGATTGACTATCCTCAACAATATCGCCCGCGCCAAATTCAATGTCTGGGATCAACCCATCGAAGTCTCCAAACGACAGAAGTTAGAATTGCTATTTAGAGCAATCGTGTCCCCTCGCTCCATCCAAGTTGCTGAACTCGCTAGTCCGCGGGAATTTCATTCGGTATGACCATTGCCCTTTCCGATTCATATGCTCAATGCGAGCATATCGCGCGCACTAGTGGTTCAAGTTTTTATCGATCGTTTGCGCTGCTTGGACGAGATAGACGCAAAGCGATGACGGCTCTCTATGCTTTTGCGAGGCTTGCAGACGATGCAACCGATGATGCATTCAACGAAGGGGTGCAGGTGAGCGAATCGAGGGCCACTTGGTCCGCACCCTCGTGGCATGAATGGCTTGATTCGCTTTACTTCGAAAAACTGCAATCGGTTTCAGCACCATCCTGTTTAGCTCCGATTCGAATGGCATTGGCGGAATCCGTTTCGAAGTTCGCGATTCCCATCGAAACACTCCATGACATCGTTCGAGGAGTTGACTCCGACGTTGGGCGGCAATTGTCCGATGTTTCTTCGCAGACCCTAAAGGGGCTCGAGTCACATCCGCCGATTCGGATGAAAAATTGGGAAGAAACCTCACAGTATTGCTACCGCGTCGCGTCGAGTGTCGGTATCGCATGCTTGTCTATTTGGGCAAAGAATATCGGTGAACCGCCAACACCGTCGTCCATACAAGCTGCCGCGAATTGCGGCGTGGCATTTCAGATGACGAACATCCTGCGTGATATTGCGGAGGACAGTCAACGCAATCGAATCTATTTACCCCAAGATGAACTAGCTCGGAACGGGATCGATTCGGGGCGTTGGCTCGGATTGCAGAAATCCGCAACGGTTTTCGCCCTCAACGAAATGGGCGATTGGCGGGGATTGATTCGCATGCAACTCGAGCGGACGAAGGCGCTGTATGAAATTGGCTGGCAAGTTGCAAACTCCTTATCTCTCGACGGGCAGCGTATGTTCTCCCTCATGTGGCACTCATACCGCCAGCTTCTTGCGACAATCGAAAAGAAGCCCGAATTGATTTGGCAATCGCGTTTGCAATTGACCAAGCTGGAGAAGTCTCAGATTGTCTTCATACATTTTTTTACACCGTCATTTCATCGACTGCTGGCTGCCAAAAAAGTATTGCTTGAAAGTTCTGTAGGAAATGCTCGATTAACGTGGCCAAAGGGCGGGCCTCGCATTGCGGTGGTTGGGGCCGGACTAGCGGGTATCAATGCCGGTCTGCAGCTTGCTCGCCACGGATGCAAGGTGACGCTGTTTGAGTCGAAGCATCGTATCGGAGGCCGGGTTGGATCGTTCGTTGATTCGGAATCCGGTCAATCCGTAGACTACTGTCAGCACGTTGGAATGAACTGCTGTTAGACGCTAAAGCAATGGATCGAAGACACACATCAGTCGCCATATTGGACGGAACAAAATTCGCTCCATTTTGTCTCTTCGAGTGGAAAGCGAATTCGAGTGGCTGCCTGGCCCCTCCCTGCACCACTTCATTTGGCCGGCCTTTTGTTCCGATGGCCTCAATTGCAATTTCGGGATCGAATTCGAGTTGGCATCGGTTTGCTTCGACTGAATAAACTTAAACGCACCAAGGGGATGTCGTCCGAGTTAGCGATTGATTGGTTGCGGGCGAACGGACAGAGCGAACTGTGCATACGCAACTTCTGGTCAACGATTCTTGTAAGCGCGCTGGGAGAACAAGTTGAGCGCGTTACACTTGGGGCTGCACACAAAGTACTGATCGATGGATTTGCAGCGAGTCGAACCGCGTTCCATCTGCTGGTACCAAATCGCCCACTTTCCAAACTGCTGGATGAATCGGTGGCTGGTACTCTGAGATCGTTCGGAGTTGAAATCCGTCTGGGACATTTGGTCAATCGGTTGCAGTTGCAACCTGACGGCCGTCTGAGTATTGAGTTATCGGCTGAGGGCCAACGGCCAAGAGACCTTTTTGATGCTGCGGTTTGCGCCGTTCCATGGAATCGAGTATCGGATTGCGTGCCACTCGAACTGATCTCAATCACAACTCCTGCTGCGTCTCTGCAGCCGTCCCCAATAACCGGCATACATACCTGGTGGGACCGTCCTTGGTTGAATAGCCCACATGCCATTTTGGTCGATCGACTTTGCCAATGGGTTTTTCCGGCTCCGCATGGTGATTCGGTTTCCGCGCCTCGAGAAAACCAGAACAAGGAATATTACTACCAGATTATTGTTAGTGCTTCGCACGATTTGCCACGCGGCGATCCTGAATCGATACTCAAAATGGTGAAGAAGGACCTAGCGGAGATCTTTCCCGAATCTGCCGTTGCAACCATGTTCCGTGGCAAAGTCGTTACGGATCCCAATGCCGTGTTTTCGATGGCGCCGGGTATGAACTTGAGTCGTCTCAGAACCAACGTGTGTGACGAGAAAAGGATTTGGTTGGCCGGCGATTGGACACAGACAGAGTGGCCTGCAACCATGGAAGGTGCACTTCGATCAGGAGCCTGTGCAGCTCAAGAGTTGTTGTGTACCTTTGGCCGCCCCGTTAGCATTGTCGAGAGAAGCCAATAACGTGGCGGATGCTGCCAGCATCCGGACCGACGCTGGCAGCGTCGGCCACGAAATCGAGCTTACTTTTTGACAGCTTTCGCCACCAGAAACAGAGCAGGCATTGCCGGGATTCTTCGAATCACTCTTACCTCGAATAACTTAGACATCTCGCGGAGCACATCATGAATGGTCTGATGATGGTACTCTCCAGTGAAGCCAACGATTTTCCGGCCGATGCGATAAGCAATATTTTCGGTCGGACCCGTCAAAAGAATTTCTCCGCTAGGTTTGAGCAATTGATGAATCTGCTTTAGAACCGTGTCGAGTGATTCGAAGTGTTCTAGGACATCCAATGCCAACATGAAGTCTACCGATTCCGAGGCCAAGCCGGAGTTTTCCAACGATTCGACGATCGAGAGCGAATTTCGATGGCTTCCATGGATTGCATCCCATCGACGCATAAAGTCTCTCGATAAATCCGGAACGAGGTCGACTGCGATTGTGTTAGCAAACTGCTCGCGTAGCATGGGCAGGGCCAATCCAAACCCACAGCCAAAATCAACGCAAGTACCAGAGTTGCAAGACGGAACATCTTGCAGCGCTAGCTTTAGCCGTCTCCAAAAAAGCCATCGGCTCAGGCCAAGTCCAGCAAAATATGCTGGCCCCGCCTGTTCGTCGACATTGGAAACAATGCGGTTTGCATAAACTTCTTTGCCAATCCTCTGCGATTGTTTCCAGTACCGTTCGATCGAAATCATTTTTCAATGACTTTTGGAAATCGGAGTTGCAACGGGCTCTTTGGAACATTTCCTACGTCGAAGGCAAAAAATGCCAGCAACGCTTGCCAGCCTAAGATGATCGGCAAGGCTGCGAACATCACTGTACCTGCCGATGCGAGTTGATTAAGTTCATGACCTCGCACCCAGTTTATCAAACCGAAACAAGTTCCGAAACCAATCAATCCGATACTCAGAACAAGGTTGAGCGAAGCAATATTGAACTCGCGAAGGAAGTAGCCGTAAAAGATTCGCTTCAGGAAGTTGAGTAAATGAAAGACGGGAAACTGAACGGATGCAGTGGATATGGACAAATTGCTTTTCTCTAGTCCATACCTTGATCGCATCGGAACATCGACAACGACAGCTCGCAGAGTGTAAAGACGAAACAGCAGGTCCGATTCAAAGAAGTACCGCTGATGAATCTTGCCCCAAGGCAATCGGCTGGCTGCGTTGGAATGGATCGCGATAAAGCCGTTGGTCGGATCGAAGACATTCCAATAGCCAGTCGAGAGCTTTGAAAGGAAGGATAGGCCTGCGTTTCCAAACATTCTGAGTATCGGCATAGTCTGGAGATCCTCCAATTGAAAGAACCTATTCCCCTTGGAGTAATCCGCATTGCCGTTTTGAAGCGGTTCGATGAGACGCGGAATATCGTTCGGGTCCATCTGGCCGTCACCATCCAGCTTGACGACGATGATGGCTCCGTCGCTTAATGCTTTTTGGCAACCGCTTATGAACGCATGGCCGACACCGCGATTGGTCTCATGTTCAATGACACAGACTCGGGGATCCCGTGCAGCTGCATCAATTGCCGCTTTGCCGCTCCCCTGCGGACAGCCATCGATGACACAATAGATTGCAGAAACGTCAGACCCGATGCCCGCTAAAACGTCTGGCAAAAACTGCGCCACCTTGTAGCAAGGGATGACGACAGCGATCTTGCTGTTTAAAGTCTGGCTGCACATAAACGGGCTTGTTTAAGAATGTGGATC
>JANLUJ010000067.1:0-5563 GCA_031363425.1 Pirellula sp. | reverse complement strand
GATTGTCGATGACTTTTTCGCAGATTTGGAACGGCCATTCAAGCGAAAGAGATAGTCATCGCTCCAATGGGAGGCTGTCTGATTTTGAAAGCACTTTCAATCCCTATTTTGGATTCGGCTAGTCTGGGGTTGCGAACTAGATAAGGACGGATCAACGTTTGGATACGTCTCGATGTTCCCGATTCCATTTTCAGTAAACGAGTTGCTTCCGGTGTCCGAAATCGAAAGAGTCTCGAACACATAAAATTGCCGATATGCACAGTTCACTGCGATTTCACAATTTCCCAAACAGAGAACTTTACGTATTTGAGTTGCTTTCGGGGAGCTGAAATTAAAACGCGGAAATAACCCGCCACACTAGTTAACAAAGTTAGCCGAGAGCATCCACTCCCGGCTTTCTTCGTTTTTACCCCGTATTTTCATTGGTCTAGCAAATCTGGACGGATTTAGAGAGCGCTCTCTATTTTTTCTCCGATCGCCTTTTTGAGCCGCTTTCTACCCCGAATCTGCCGAACTCTCAGACTCTCAATCCGGCCAAAAGTTTTAGTTAACAGCTTTGGCGGCTTTCGGGGTCCGGAAGCAACCTGAAAAGGGAAAGGTGTTTTGGTTAACAGCAAATTGGTCGTATGCCTGGCAATTCGTTGGTCGGAGGACAAACGCATGCGATGCGCAGAGAAGATTTCTCGATCGATCGAAAACGGACTGTTTCTGAAATCGCACAGGACTGTTAACCAGCTGCTAACCGTTCGCGGAAATACGATCGGGGTTCGGAAGCAACTCGATCGCGAATGACGACATAGGGGTTAACAGCACTAACCTGTGGACGTGGGAAAACGTTGGTGGGCGGTGAATTGAAGTCGTTGGACGGTTCCAATCTGTGGACGGAGAAGCGGTAGAGGACAGTGAATTTGGCTAGCTGCATGTCCACAGTGGCGTGCTGTCATTAAATGGCTGGATTCTGCGGGATCGCGACAAACTGGTTAACAGGTTTGCTCTAGCACATACCTGTGGAAATTGGAATCCGTGGCTAAACTGACGGTCTGAATGGGCTGGGACGCTGGGACTTATCTCCGTAAGAATTTTTCACAGGCAACGAATATTCTTAGCATGGAAGAAAACACGAAAGCCAACCTTTCGCCGATGCAAGGACAGTATCTTGCATTCATCTATTACTACACGAAACTGAATGGAAAGGCGCCTGCGGAAGCTGACATTCAGAAATACTTCCGTGTGAGTCCACCTTCGGTCCATAACATGATCGTGAAATTAGACGAAAGCGGCTTGATATCGCGTGAACATGGACAGAGCCGTTCCATTAAGTTGTTGGTCGATCGAACGCAAAGTTCCTGATCTCGATTGACCAGAGCAAAGATACGTGGGGAGCATCGGTCGGATCCAGCTGAAAAGACTGGAACCATTTCCACAGAGGGGTGCTGTCGGTGAGAGGCTGGATTCAGTGAGATCGAGACAAACTGGTTAACAGAAGTTACCTAGAACAAACCTGTGGAGATCGAAGTTTGATGGTTCATACCAACATGTGGACGGTGTAATACAAAATTGGGACAGGAAGGCCAAAACGTGGCTACTTCATTTAGTCTCACGCGGCAAATTGTCGAGCGATTCGCCGGGGTTGAGAGCATCAGGATTCCGCATTTGAAGATCGTTTAGTATAGATCGAACCTCATCAATTTTCGAATGCGAATCCCGCAGAACCTTCCGAGCATCAATCTCATTATCACGCTGCATCATGGGAATCCAAGCAAAGAACAACCAGCCAATCGCAATCACGAAAAGAGTCCACCACAGAATGGGTTTGGCAGAGTTTTGCTTCAATGAACACCTCAGTTTCGTTTCTGTGCATGTAAGTATCTTAACGTTGGTTTCATAAAGCGTGCTCTACCGGCTTTGTAAGATCCAGCGCGCTTCAATCGTGACGAAAAGCTTTTCCGAATGTTCCTGTCTTGTCATCCGTAGGGAATCTTCTGTTTTGTCGGATTGATCATGGCCGATGTTCTTACCTTAGGGAGCATTCGCATTTTGTTCATCCGGCAAGCTTTGATGATTAGGCATGTTTTGCTTTTATTGACGCTGATCATTCCAGCGTGTCGGTCTGGTACGCCCGTTGCAAATAACAGCTCCCGAACCGCGTTTTCCAAACCGGTATTTAAATTAAGTTCAGCTGTTGATACCAGCACTTGCAAAACAGTGCCCACGGAAATTGTTCAAACAGCCTCCGCAGTATCCTTGAGTATTGATACGTCCCGTACGAATGCAAGCAATCAAGCACCAGTCGTGCAGTCCGCTGATTTCTTGACCTTGGATACTATTTCTAGTGAAATCCTGACCGAGGGCCAAATGCTATCGATCGATCAGGTTGTTGCGTTGGCTTTGGTAAATAATCCGACCATTCCTCAGGCTCGCTCGTTAGTGCAGCAGCAGAATGGAGTTACCGTTCAAGCTGGCCTCTACCCGAATCCTCAGATTGGCTATCTGCGTTCTGACCCGGACAAATCGGACAAGAGCCGTACCAGCGGTGCATTTCTAAGTCAAGAATTCGTCACCGCAGGTAAGCTTCGTCTGGCTCAATTGGCTAGCCGATACGACGTGACGCTTCGAGCATGGCAGGTTACGGCACAAGAGCAACGTGTCATCAATGATGTTCGTATCCGATTTATCGACTTGATCGCCGCACAAGAAGCCGTTTCTCTGAGCGAAGAAATGGTGAAGTCGGCAACCGATGGTGTGAAAATTGCCAGCATCCTGCGCGAAGGCTCGGTCAGGACCAAGCCCGATGTCTTGCTGTCGGAAATGCAGTTATCAACAGCCCAAGGAGCCAACTACGATGCGAACTTGCGTCTCGAAGCGGCGCGTCATAGCCTTGAATCAATCGTTGGAACTTCCATCGGTAGCTTAAAGGCGAAATACGACTTAGAAGAGGAAACGCCCTCGCTCGATTGGGATCAATGCTTGTTTACACTTCACAGTGAAAGTCCGCTTCTCAAATCACAGGCCGCTGAATTGGAAGCCGCTCGAACTGAAATCCGTCTCTCCGACGCGCAAGCGATTCCTAACATCACGGCTCAAATGGTGGCTCAACGTGACTCGACGGACAAATACAGCAGTATCGGAACGTTCGTCGCGATCCCTGCACCGATATTCAATCGAAATCAAGGTAATCGAATGTCAGCACGTGCATTTTATTCGCAGCAATTGCGGGAGTATGAACGATTGAAACTGGCACTTGCAGATCAACTTGCACTTGCTCTTCGGCAATACAAGTCACTGCAAAATGAAAGTAAACGGATTGAGTCGGATGTCCTGCCTCGCGCGACACAGAATTTGGAACTAACCAGCGATGCCTTCAAGGCCGGACGCATGGACTTTCAGCGAGTCATCGATGCTCGGCGATTACTCTATCAATCGAAACTAGCCCGCATGGAATCTTTGTCGGAACTCCACAAGACTTTGGTCGAGATCGATGGATTGCAACTAACTGGCGGACTCAATCCGACCGAAGTTGGAACTGCCTTGCAGTCTTCTGCTACATCAGCTGGAAATGGTGCGAGAAGCATTCTCAGTCAGCAGCTGCAGGGTGCCCAAGGTTCTACAACTCGCAATCTGCCAGGCGCGATTCAGGCAGGGGATTTTTAATATGATGAAACACGATCGCAATCCAATACTCGTTTACACACAGCGCGTACTACAGACTCCAGACACGTTCTGGCCATTTGCGAATCGGTGCCAACCAAGTCTAGTGCTGTTATTGGCTTACATATTTTTCATAACGCTAGGTGGCTGCAAAAAAAATGTTGATGTAGGCGATTTTGCAAAGCCCTCTGGAAATGCAATAGAGCGGTCAAAAAAGCATTCGATTGAGCTCTCCATAGAGCAGATCGAACGGACCGGCATTCAAACGACGCTCGCAAAATTGGTCGTCTATCAGCCGACAATACAGGTCTTTGGTCGAGTCATCATCAACCCCAACGCGAGTTTTGATATCTACTCACCTTCTGCTGGCAAGTTAAACACCGATGAAACATGGCCAAAACTTGCATCGGAGGTAAAACTGGATCAATTCTTAGGGAAAATCAAGGTCCGTAATTCGCCAGAGGTACGAGCTGATTTGCAAAGTCGTTTGCTCGATGCAGAGTCCCGATTGCCTAGCGATCGCAACTCGGTCGATTCCCTCAATCGGATCGTTGAGGGCCTGCAGCGTATTGCATCCAAGGAAGTTTTATCCCGCACTGAGTTGGATGTTGCATCGTCCAATCTTGCAAGAGCCCGCGCACAAGTAGCGCTGGATGAATCGGCAGTTAACCATTGGAAATCGGTCCTGGCCGCGATCGACGCGCCATCTGCAACTGCAAGTGAGCACTGGACGATACCGATCGTGGCTTTACACCAGGGACACGTGACCGAAGTATCCGTGGCGGGCCCGAGTTTCGTAGAAGCGGGCCAGCATCTTTTGCGGATTGTGGACCAAACTTCGCATTTGATTCGATTGGATATTCCTCCTGAGATGAATTCACTGGAAATCGTAAGTCGTCCTGACCTGGTGATTTCTTGCTGCAACCGAGAATTTGATGCTCGATTCGTCGGCCAAGCATCGACGATGGATACATCCAGCCAATTTCGCCATTTGTTGTTATCAGTTGATGATCGGTCCATGGAATTGCGACCCGGGATGCTAGTCCAAGCCAAGTTTCCTATCAACACCGACGCTGCAAATGCCGGGATCGTTAACGCCATACAGATTCCCGTGAGCGCCGTGATTTATCACGAAGGCTTACCCTTCGTCTACGTGCAATCAGATGGTGAACGATTCGAGCGACGCAGTGTTTCCGCCATTGGCACTTCGGGCAAAGAGCTATTTGTCAAAGCCACGACAGATGAAGACCGAGAACTTCGACTGGGTCTGAAAACCGATGAACAGGTTGTCGTATCGGGAGCACAAGTCCTGTTATCGCGTGAGTTCCTCCAAGCTGGCGGAGACGATGATTGATGCTTCAATCCATCGTTAAATGGTCGCTCGACAATTGTCCTGTTGTCTTGGTAGCAGCTTTAGTCGTTATGGTTGGCGGTATCTTCGCTGCCTACCGGTCTGACTTGGACGCCTTCCCTGAGTTTGCACCGCCACAGGTTACTGTTCAAACCGAGGCTGTAGGACTCTCTGCGGAGGAAGTCGAACAGCTCGTGACGCTGCCGCTCGAACAGGCGATTGTAGGACTTCCTGGTCTGGAAGCGTTGCGGTCTCGATCTATACAAGGACTTTCCGCAATCACCGTTGTATTCAAGGACAACATCGATCCGTATCTGGCTAGGCAGTTGGTCGGTCAAAAGCTTGCTGAAGCCCAGAGCTTGTTACCAGGTACTGCCGAAGTTCCCCGCATGGGGCCGATGACGAAAACGACAGGTCGATTAGTTGTTGTCGGATTCACGTCCGAAAAACTCGATGCGATCGAACTTCGCGACCGAGTTCAATGGGATGTGCGGCCGCGAATCCTATCGTTACAGGGTGTGGCGATGACAACCATCTTTGGCGGCGATGTGCGGCAGTACCAAG
>JANLUJ010000032.1:0-4365 GCA_031363425.1 Pirellula sp. | reverse complement strand
ATTTCGTTCCCTTTTTCCCACGCGGTAATCGATTGTAGCTCAACTGCATCGTATAAAACTTCTCTCGTATAAAAACCAATCGACTCCACCGTCATTTTTCCTGCCTCGATTTTTGAAAAGTCGAGCAGGTCATTGAGCAGTCGTAGCAATGAATCACCGGAACGTGCAATGGTCTTGAGGTAGTTGGTGAGTTGCGGGTTGGGGCTATTTGCCAAAGCAAGTTGCGTCATTCCCAAGATGCCATTGAGAGGCGTACGAATCTCGTGGCTCATCGTCGCCAAAAAACGGCTCTTCGCTTGGCTTGCTGCATTTGCAACTTCGATTGCATCGCGAAGTTGCTCTTCTGTTTCACGAAGAGCTTCATTGCTTAGCACAAGTTCATTTGACCGAAGTTCAGCTGCTGCAGTGCGTTCCTCAACACGCTGTTCCAAGGTGGAATTGAGTTTGTGTAGTTCGTCAAATCCCTCAGCGTTTTCCATGGCCGCGCCTGTCAAGGTCGCGATGAATTCCGCAACTTTCAATTCCTCATTGCCAAACAAGTTATCCAGCTCCACGTGCCCTACCAAAAGGTAGGCAACGATCGATTCTCGCACCTGGATGGGTGTGACTAAAAGACTGCCTTTGGTAAAACGATCGGGATCGTCCCACGGAAGGATCCGCGATTCGCACCCACGGTCCAGTCCCACAAGGAAGTTGCCATCATGCAAGATTTTGTCGATTTGTGCATGCGCAACATTGCCCGTTGCAATTTTTTCTGAAATAGTCCAGGTTGGGTCGTCCTCATCCCTAGAGAGGATCAGGATGATTTGTCCACGGAGAAGATGCTGTGCGGCTAAGCAGCATTCGCGAAAAATATCTAGCTTATCCAGAGAACGCGTGATTCGACGGCCGTCGGCAAGCAGCGTGTCGAATCGATCTGCAAGCGAAATGGATTCTTTCGATGCCGCATACCCCTCGATACATCGAATGGAATCCGCTAGGTCTTTCGTTAGGGATTCTAGTTTCTCGGCTTCTTCGCGGGTCAAATCCAATCGAGCGTCATCCGCGTCTCGAACCAATGCTCGGAGGCATGTAAGCGATTCCCAAGCTTGCATTGGGCTATGCAGTTTTTCGGCAGTCTTAATGCTATTCCGAAGCAGCTTCGAGGCCGAGGAACTTCTCCCCACAAGCGATTCGATCAACGCAACTTCCCTCCATGCGTGAGGAAGGTCAGCCGGAAAATTCTTTGCTATTTTGAGCGCAAGCTTGGCGGCTTGTTTGGCCTCCGCAATGCGATGTTGGAATAGTTTGACCTGATAGCGTGGCGTGGAACTGGCAAGCGTTCGAAGAGCGGTTGCAAGCCAAGCATAGCAAGGACTGATATACGAGTTGAGGTGCCCAGCAGTCTTGCATCGCGCAATGGCACCCCGGAGAGTTGACTCGGCGTCAACGAACTGTTCGGCTCGAATTTGAACAATCGCTAAAGCCAGATGCGTTTGGGCGTGGCTCTGGGCATCGGTCCGATGAATCCTTGCCTGAGTTGCAACGATCTCTGGAGCAACCTGATGCGGAGCGGATCGCATCCAGACGTCTAGGCTGATTCCAGCGGCTTGGTCGTCGCCAATCTCAACACCTGAATCATGAATGCGCTTTGCATCGTTGGCAGCTTCTCGAAACCGGCCTGCCCGGTAGAGAGCGTTGGCGCGTTGATACCTCGCCATATTGGTTTCCCAAGCATCGCCGGTTCGTTCCAGCAACTCTATTCCCTCGGAAGCGACGCTGACGCAGGTTTGGAAATGAGCTGCTGCCAAATGCACGACGCTTGCGTATGCAAGTGTCTGTCCCTGACCCCAGAGGTCCTTTTGATCGCACCTTATCTTGAGCGATCGCTTTGAATAGACGTCGGCGCGTCGAAACAATCGCAACAGGCTGCATACTGGCGCATGTTCTGAATAACTCTTGGCCAGCTCTGGAGTATCTAGATACCTTTCGGCATCATTCATACCGGAGAGATGAGCGAACAACGTCCAAACTGCACCGCGACTAAACCAGTAGGTGTGTGCCAAGCGGCTAAAAAGGGTCCACCGCAATCTCTGCAGAGGTGTCGCAGCTCTACGACGGCTTGATAGTCCAAAGAGTGAATGACTGCCTTGGATAACCGATTGACAAAGCAATCCCAAAAGCATGTGAGCCGCGCTACGGGGGACTTGAAAGCCGCTCAATGCGAGAGCTTCCACGTATTGCTCTGCCGCTTGGCTCATGCGGCCTCGCTTGAACTCGACATCTCCTAATTTTCCCGCCAGTTGTGTTCGATCGATGGCATGGTCCGCGAAGCTTAGCGACTCTTTAAAAGCGGCACCGGCTGCATCGTAGTCTCCAGTACTAAGGAATACCTCCCCAATGCTTTCCGCCACGATTCGCCTTCGGTCTCGATCCGATGGCGAAATCCACTTTTGCGCCATCCGATAGAATCGAATAGCCAATTCGTTTGCATACTGGCGTTGCGCATGCTTTGCAGCAAGTGTACAGAAATGAATCGCTTCGTCTCGGCATTCAGCGGCATCGTAGTGGTAAGCGAGTTCGTAGTATCGCTCTGCATTGTCTTGGAGGATCAGCCTCGCTGCTCGGATATGTAAATGGTACTTCGCTTCACTGTTTAATTGCCCCAAGAAAATGCGTCGGATATCGTCATGAACAAACCCAGCTTGACGTTGATTGCCATCTGTCCAAACAAGCTGTCGCTGAACAGCTAACTCCAAGGCCTCCTGAGCTAATTCCGAATCGATACTGGAAAGCAATCGCGCCTCGCGAAAGTCAAAACCCTTTCCTAAGATTGCGCCGGCACGCAAGATCGCCACAGTTGCATCAGGCAGCCCCATGGTGCGCGTTACCAAAGCACTTGAGCCCTGCCCATGGCTTTGAAGTTTCAATGGTTCGCCAGGACGAATGGACCACGAGCCTTCGCGAAATTGAACACCTCCGGACTCGATGATCCCCTGAAGCAATGATATGGCTAAGAAGGGGTTTCCGTTAGAAGCTCCAGCAGTCAAATCCAGTGCTTCCCTCGGGAATTGTCCGATCATGGAATTGAGAACTGCAGATATGTCTGCTGTCGTTAAAGGTTGCAACACTTCGACTGCTAAACCTAATTCTGGCTGCAATCGCATTTCGCACGTCATTGATCCCGTCGCAACGAAAAGGAGCGAACCGTTTTGACCTACGTTTCGGCTTTGTAACCACCCGACTAGCAGGTCGCGTGAAAGCTCGTCGATGCAATCGACGTTGTCCACCAACAAGACGATCTGCTTATCTTGCTCATTCAACAAATCCAAAAAAGCCTCTATGGCCCTTTTCAGTCTTTGGCCCGCAAACTTTTCGGGGCCGACACTCGCTGGTTTCTCTTGCGCTGTTTGAAACAACCACGGAAAGAGGGGCCGGATACTCTCTTCATGCTGGGCCAATTCGTCTGTCAAACCAGCCAATAGCTCCGGATGCGATCCATAATACTCCTCCAAATCACTGCTGACCGAGGCAAAGGCCTGTAACGGACGAGCGTTTTCGCTGTCAACGCCAGTCATTCGAACAACAAGCCTAGCCCGTGCCCTGGCTTCCTTCGCGAACTCACTAATCAACCGCGTTTTGCCCTCACCCGGCTTGGATAGAATAAGCCATCGCTTGTTGGGCGCTGCACGATCCTCTAACGAAAGCGCAAAACGATCTAGCCACAAATCTCGGCCCACAAGTGATGGTTCGCACAGTCTTTCGCGTTTATCCATGCAACCAAGGACAACCGAATCCGATTTGTCCATCACGAAGTCTACGATGTTATTCAAATCGGCCAAAGCGGCCTTGGCCGATTGATATCTGTCGCGAGGTTCGCGTCTTAATAATCGAAGAACGAACTCGTCAACACATCGCGTAACACGCTGGCCTTTCCATCGCAAACTTGCAACGGACTTCGTCATCTGACCCAACATCAATTCGCTCAGATTGGATGCTTGGATGGGAGCGGAACCGCAGATCCATCGGTATAGGAAAACTCCTAAACTATACAGATCTGTGTACGGACCGAGCGGGCGTTGAAGCGCTCCAGACTGTTCGGGCGCAAGAAATATTGCCCGTTCCATCGAACGGTTGAAATGGGTTGGCAGTTCCGTGTCAACGAGAACCCCAACTCGCTCAGGCAAGCGAATTCGAATCGCCTCGTCACTCAAGTCTGCACAAACGACGCCGTTGTCGTGTCTTGATTGGAGCACCGAAAGGATATCTACGGCCAATTGCAACAGTGTCAGCTGCCGCTGACCGACGTCCTTAATGGCGAAAAGCCAATCTCCAACCGGAACGGTTCTGTGTGTTGCCTGCTGTTTAAGTGGTGGTTCACCAACC
>JANLUJ010000028.1:0-10522 GCA_031363425.1 Pirellula sp. | reverse complement strand
CCGCCATGGCTGTCGCTACCCCAATCTTCCTGCTTGGTCCTGCCTATAGCCAAGAAGAACCGAAATCTGAAATTGCTGCGTACGCCAAATTGGCGCTCCTCAAAGAGGGAGATATAGAACGAGGTAAATCGCTCTTCGCTTCCGAGCGACTCTCCTGTGCGAAGTGCCACAGCATCGACGGGACTAGGAATAAAGCCGGTCCAGATCTATTCGCCGTGGGTGAGAAATTTGGCCGTCGCGAAATCATCGATTCCGTTCTGACGCCCTCGACTCGTATCGCAGAGGGCTACGAGACCACTGTATTGCTGCTGAATGACGAAACGATTGTGTCGGGTATCGTTAAACGTGCAACCGACCAGTCGCTCGAACTGCTCAGTCTGAATGGCGAGTTGATTCAAGTTGTTTCGGATGAGATCGAGGCACGACGAACGAGCCCAATTTCGATAATGCCCCATGGTATTCATGAGTCTCTGACGAATGCCGAGTTCAATGATCTGATCGAGTTCTTAGTCAGTCTGAAACAAGACGATAGCGCTGCCCGGATTTTTCAGGGCATGCCCAATCGGATCAACGAACTTGCAAGCTCGGTAGAACTGCGCCCGATTATCGGCGAATCGCTAAAATTTGATAAACCGGTATGGCTAGGAAACTTACCCGGTTCCGCCGGTGTGCTTCTCGTTATCGAGCATCAGGACCGAAAAGTGTGGTTGCTACACCAGTCGAACGAAGAAAGCAATATTGAGGATCGGGACCGCAAGAAACTGTTTCTTGATCTTGGTCCGGCCGCCCCGAATGAAGGTCGACTCGCGGCACTTGCATTCCACCCCAACTTTGCCACCAACCGAAAGTATTATCTGTTCGAACGTGTCACCGTCAACGACGGAATGTTTGCCACTATTGTCGAACGTGAAGTGTCCGTCGACGGCAAAGCCGATTCAGGGCGACAACCCCGATTGATATTGCAAGTACAGCAAACTACGGGCGCACATTTTGGCGGCTGGTTGGAATTTGGACCAGATGGATTTCTCTACGCGAGTTTCGGCGATAGCGGTCCACAAGAGGATCCAAACGGAAATGCGCAGAATCGAACAATCCTGCTCGGCAAAATTGTTCGCATCGATATCGATCGGCAAGAAGGTGATAAGGCCTACGTCATACCCGACGACAATCCATTCGTCAGCGATCCTGGGACGTTGCCCGAAATATGGGCGATTGGGTTTCGTGCGCCTTGGCGATTAAGTTTCGATCGTATGACCGGCGCTCTCTGGGTAGGCGATGTGGGACAAGATCGGTATGAGGAGGTGTCGATCGTTCGCCGCGGTGAAAATCACGGCTGGAATGTATATGAAGGTTTTGAAGCCTTTTCAAACCGCCATCGGCGAACGAACGAGAGCTACGTGCAACCTATTTTTGCATACCGGCGCCGGTATGGACCTTCGGTCACAGGTGGCTTTGTCTATCGGGCAGATCCTGGCTCGTCGTTCTTCGGCAAATACATTTTTGGTGACTACGAGTCGAAACGCATCTTTGCGCTAACCCAAGAAGGCGGGGCTCTCAAAGAAATCCGCCAGATTGGAATCGCACCTCAGCGCATCGTATCGTTTGGTCAAGACGAAGCCGGTGAAATCTATGTCGTCGGATACGAAGGGCTTCTATACAAGATCGATTTCTCGACTGCCGCTTTCAAATAAATTATTTGAAAGTCAGTTAGGGCTTACCGGCAACGTAGCCGTAGAAGTTTTGCAGCCAGTAGTCCATACTCATCGTCACGGCGGAATTCGGGACAGAATGATTATCATTTCCCCAAGTGTAGATCGTGAATTGCACAGAGTGTTGCGTCAGCTGCGTTACGCTTTTTAAGACTACCCAGTGATTGGCCGTTGTGAATATTTGTCGGAGGCGACCGCGGTGGTTGCCGCCAGAGCTTACACCGTTCATATCTATGAATAAGCATACGCGATACCCCTGGGACAAAAGTTGCGCAGCATGCCGAAAATCGTCCTCACCTTTGGTAAAGTAGAGATTGGTTTCATTGGAAACATGATGGTAACCGGCTGATTCTAGCCAATCGGAAAGTTGCCCAGGTAGCGTAATACCTGCCAACGCGTCGTCCGCTTCATCGTAATCGAAGATAGCGTTTTCTGAATCTCGTAGGCTGGCCAAAGCAACCCAGTCTGCAGCGGAGATTTTTCCAGTCGGATCGTAAGCGCGACAATCCTCACCTGGAGAGACTTCTAAGGATCCTAACTTTGCTTTGCCCGTTTCGTATAAGTCCGTGGCGTACTGTTCATACAAGTCAGGATTATCGTTAGCAACGATATACATGAGGCTTGCTGGGCCACAAAGTGACGCATTGGATTGATTGATAAGACCTGGACTCATTCGTCTTTCGCTCAATGTAATGGCGAAATCGGTGCGATCGATCTTAGAGAATGCAGGTTTCTTAAGCGGTTTGCGATTGGCCGCACCAAACCCCTGTCGGTGAAAGCCAATTCGAGCTCCCAGCGGTCCGGGAATTCGCGTGGTTGAGAAGTTACGCATCGAAGTTTCCTTCTTAGTTACTTGGTATTGGCCGACGGACTTTTTATGTTATCGAAACAAACAAGTTGGTGTTTCCTGAAATCCCAAAAATTCCGTCCGAAAGTCAACTCCCGTCTCCCGAGCTACTCTCTTCATCAACGGAAAGGTTGAACTCCCACTCGGACTAGGCTGGATGGCAGTCCATGCTTTACCAATGCTTCAACGTCAGATAGCCCGTGCCAACCGGAAACCAAATCGGCAAAAGGCAACGCCCGCCCGTGCTGTGTTAGAAACTGGACCGCTTCCAGCAAGTGTTTCGGTCGATAGTTGTGGACCCCGCGCAAAGTGATTTGGCTTCGGATGAGCTGCTCAGGTAAAATAGTTAACGGCGGTACAGGAAATACGGCACCTACCAATACCAAATGCCCACCTATTCGGAGAGACTCCAAGGACGGAATCATCATCGACTGCGCACCCGAAAGTTCTAATACAGCGTCGCAACCGTACCGATGATTTTTCTTTGATCCCAATAACCATTCCTGCGGTGAGAATGTGTTGGTGGCACCAAATCGCATTGCCTTCTCCCGTTTTGATGGAATCGGATCTACCGCGACAACCTTCTTCCATCCCCGTTGCCTTGCCACCGCACATGCGGTCAAGCCCAGCATGCCAGATCCGATGATCGTGATATGACTATCGTCCGCAAGTTGATCCGGCAAGTCGCTCATGGCCGCCATCACCGTCGCTGTTGCGCAATTGGCCGGCGTGATGACTTCTAAAGATACGTTGCTCGGAACCTTGATAACATGAGTGCCCGACGCCAAGATACAGTACTCCGCCAACCCACCGCTGAGAGCGTGTCCTGAGTCAAAGCCCATGTGACCGTACTTGCACGCATTTTCGCACTTCTGCTCAAGCCCCCGTCGGCAGTAAAAACAGACACCGCAATTGGCCACGATCGCCCAGGTTACCTGATCGCCTAGATGGAGCGGTTCGTTTTGTAGGTCCGATCTCGGAAATTTGTCCCCCATTTCGATAATCGATCCGACGATCTCATGACCTAGAATTGTGGGCATAGGTACTTTGCGACGGCCATGTAGAGAATGCAAATCGCTACCGCATAGCGTGCAGCCATCGACGCGAACCAAAGCCTGATCCGGTTTCAGCGGTGGAATGTCGAGTTCAGCGAGCTCGAGACACCCTGATTGTCCGGAGTAGACCAACGCCCGGGAACGAACCGGTCCAGTCATCGTCTCGACTCAGTAGTTTGGCCGAAGCGGAAGCGAACGCGATAGTGCATTGCCGACCATCCGATTGAAAGCAACGAGATCGAGCCCGCGATGAAGCAAGCCACCATGAAAAACTGCAAAATGTTGCCCTCGAATTTGACGAACTTGCGAACTAGCAAAACGATGACATACCCAAAATAACCACTCGAGTCGACCAACGCCATGAGGTACGCCAAATTCCCTTTCTCCCCTGTGAGTGCAATAAAGCGTTCCAGGACAGTGGTGTGAATTGCAACATAGGGCATGTACAGACCCAGGCCGACCAAAACCATAAAGGTAAGCGGTTCCAATGCATTCTGCATTTGCAGACAGCACGCGAAAAGAAGGAGGGCAATACCGGTAGCGCAAATGGCTAGTGAACTGATGTAGGCTCGACCGTTGTGGCGAAAGACAACGCAGCTACCGTTGATTGCTAGGACCAAGAGGCCAACCCAAATCTCTGACTGAGTAAAGCGTTTCGCAAAATCCGTTGGGTCGACACCCAGGTCAGTCCAGAGTTCTCGTGCGAAATCGCCTCGGATACTTCGAATGATGTTCGCCAGTAGGTAGACGATGATGATGGGTGACAGTCCCCAGGCATACTTGGTCAAGTAACTCCAACGCTCGGTGCGACGCATTACCGTTCTCGCTTGGCGATGCGACTCATCCGCCAGCGACGGTTGCGGAATCATCGTCAGCATCCAAACAAAAAACAGCAACGGTATTACAAACAAAGAACCCGCGACAGCGGGCATCCAGTCCTCGCCGACCGGCTCAATCAGAGCTTGCCCGATAGACTTCATCACTCCGTCGGCGAGGATAAAACTGGTGCACAATCCCGCAGCCAACAGCTCCGTAGTCTGTCTACCCTCCAAAAAACCAAGGACTAGCCCAAAGACCATGCCGAGTGGCAAGCCGTTCAAGAAAATGAACAGAATGTTCCATGGGCGACCAGATGCTCCGAATCCGATCAACGCCAATTCCGAAAAACCTACTAAGACCAAGATCGCCATTGCGCGACGTTCAGGCAACAGCTCCGAAACAAATTTGATTCCCAAAAACTTGCTGATTGTGTAGCCCAGCACCTGCGAAATAACGAAGATGCTTTTTTCGTCCAAATGCCAATCGCCAGACCACGCATACTGGTGTTCGTAAGCTGCCGCCTTAAAAGGCACTCGAACACCGTACATGCAAAAATAGGTACCAAAAGCCGCGATGATGGACCAAACGGCCCTTGCCGTTGTAGGCCAGTTCCCCTTCTGCCGTGTTGCATTCAGAATGGCATCGGTCGGTTCGGGAATCGAGTTCAAGGTCTTGAATTCTGATGAGGATTTGATGAATGGAATTGTCTAAAGGGGCTGGCAGTATATGCCATTCCGTGTTCTGAAAAAACATTAATATTGGGTCTTGGATTTAGACAATTTTTCGAACTCAACGAAAAATCAACAACTGCTCTACCGATCCTAGGGCAAGCACGCTGTGCTCCCTCCGCTCGGCTGAGTTACTTTTGTACCTTCACCGCCGTGCGACCAAGGTCCGGATAATCCGTGAAGAAGCCATCCACTTTGAGTTGGTTGATCAATACACGATGGGTTTCGTCGATCGATTTCGACCACCTCGGCTGTTGATGCTTACGCACGGTGTAAGGATGAATCAGGAGACCGGACTGTCTCGCAGCTTCCACCAATCCGGTCGAAACAATCTCATTGTTTTCGTTTCGACTTGCCAGAAGTTCGAGCGACGGGCCGACCCCTTTTGAATACAGTGCAATGCTTTTCATTTCCGAATCGGATGGCCGTTTTCCGAGCAATTGAATCAATGGTAGATTGCACTGCAGTCGCTCGTGCAGATCCTTTAGCTCCTCCATTTCGAAACACTGAATGAAGCAGCGATCACTTTCGTTTTGGATTCCGAGAGTTGCGAGCACTTTCAAGAGTGATTCTCCCATCGAATAACCAAACTCCTTTTTGTGAAATGCTGGCGATTTCAGCTCGATGTAGAGCCCTGCCTGCTTCCCGGTCGTTTCGTTTAGGCCTGCGATGAGCCGAATTTCATCTGCCAATCGTAGAACACGTTGCCCTGCATTGTTTGGAAATCGGTGTGAAAGTGCGGGTTGGTCCGAACCTCGCCGGACGCGTTCGTGCATACTGAGTTGCTGAATCTCTGACCATGCAAAATCGGCGAAGTAGAACCGTCCATCCACCCTTGCCCGATCCGGGAATCGTTGTTCCACGTTGGTTGTCTCCTCCATCGTGATATCATGTGTAACAACGAACTCGCCATCTTTGCTAAGAACAACGTCTTGTTCAATGTAATCCGCCTCTTGAGCGTGAGCCAGCGCTTTGGCAGCCTCCGTATGTTCAACCGCGTAACCACTTGCGCCACGATGAGCTATTACGATTGGGCCATTGGAATCCAAGAAACAACACAACAAAGTCAAAACCCACGGCACAGGACACCCCATTTCTTTGGTCTAAAAAATCTCAGAACTAGTCATTCCGAGATTATTGCGGGTACAGATTCAATTGTCTCGGCGCGGAGAAACTATTCATTAAAGCTTCGCAATCGCCTTATTCCGGAAAGTAACTAAACGTCCGGTACAGGATTGGGTGTTAGCGACCTCTGTCCATAGTACGAAACGCAATCGCCCTTCGAACGGCTGGTGGGGTTGGGGCGTCGGCGCCCATAATGGAGTGCCAAAGGATCTCGTTCAATTCGAAGTCATCGATTCGATCATACTCCGTGAAGTCCATTAACATGGATCGGTCGGCTCCATAGGCTAGTGCATCGTTCTTGACCTCGAGATTGATCTGCGCCGCTTCGAGTTCAAAGGGAGTCAAATCAGCAACATTGGTAAAACTGTTGAACATTGGACGGGCCGCCGCATCGTATTGGGACAACGGCTCAAGCCCAAGAATGAGCTCCATCGTTCGAATCATACTGACGGTACTGTACTGGGTGCTGTCAACGTACGAACGCTTGGTATAGGGACTGATGACAAAGCTGACCGTGCGGTGAGCATCGATATGGTCTGGACCATTTTGAGCGTCGTCTTCGATTACGAAAATTGCAGTCTCGGCCCAAAGCGGTCCGTGGCTGACTGCGTCTACAAGCTTTCCAAGTGCAATGTCGTTGCTCCCGACACATGCTTGGGGTGTAAACGAGCCGGGGCGTGTACCGTCGGTGTGATCTTCTCCAAGACTCATCATGATGAACTTGGGCATGTTCTTGTCCTCAACAAACTGCTTGTATTCGGCGAGCATGACTTCGATCAAGTCCATGTCCCGTTCACGTCCTTTGCCAATGCCAAAGTTGGGACACATGTGACCGATAAGCCCAGGTACTTTGCCCTCCATCTTAGTATTGCCGGTATCGTCCGACACACGGCTACCGTACTCTTTGTAATTGCGATAGCTAACCCCTGCTCGCATGCAAGCATCCCACAAGTAACCAGATGGCGCATTCGACAAATCCCCTACGTCGTCGTCATCGACACCCAATCGCTGCGAATAGGTTAAATGCCAATCTCGAGAGATGTAGTCGGTGTTGTAGGCCATCGTGCTCCATGGGTGACCGTCGCGGCTCACCTGGCCATTGCAGTACATATTGTCCAAAAGTACAAATTGCTCAGCCAGCTTATGATGGTTGGGAGTGACGTTTCGCGGGAACATGCACAGACTCGCGTCCCCGTTTCCTTTCGGCTTGTCGCCAGTGGCTAAGTCGCCGAAAACCTGATCGTAGGTTCGATTCTCTTTGATGACATATATTATGTATTTGATCGGGCTTGGATCACCAACTTTCGTTGGAATTGCAGTCGGTACTTTGTTTGGCACGGCAGTCAGCAAGTCATCGGAATACGGACAGTTTCGATAGACTTGTTGTGTATACTCTTTCAACGCGGAACCGTCTGGAATCGGGACAACGGATAGGGCACCGCTCATGTTGGTCCCGATGTACGGAAAAGGTTGAAATTTCTTGACGGCTTGCTCTGTTTCGGTCAATTTGGAATCCGGAATCTCGACTTTTGGAATCGGATTGGCTTTCGATTGGTTCCCTTTGCCGACCCCGACCAATAGATTTTTTCCGTCTGGTGTCACTGCCACTGCAGTTGGGTACCAACCGGTTGGAATGAATCCTTTGACTGTACTCTTGTTGGGATGTTCGACTTCGATCACCGCGATGCAGTTATTATCGGCGTTTGCGACGAAGAGAGTCTCGCCATCGGGGGAGACTGCCAACGCGTCGGGCGTGCTTCCCTCAGGAGAGCGGGGAAACAGCGCAGTGTAAATTGTTTCGGTGACGATTCCACGCTTGGTGTCGATAACCCAAACTCCATTGGCGGATGCGCACGCGACAAAGAGTCGATCATCTGTCGGGTGGAACGCGATTTGATTGGGGTGTTCCCCGACCGGAATTCTCGCAACCACTCGAAACGAAACGGGGTCGACGACGGTGATGCGACGCTCGCTCCAGTCAGAGACATAAAGCAAACCGTTTCGTGGGCTCAACTGAACATCGTAGGGACGTCCACCAAGTTCGATTTCATTCGCTTCATCTGCTCCAAATGGGATCACAGCCAGTTTGCCCGCGTTGATCTTGAGCGAATAAACGCACTGCCGTTTTTCATCTAGGCAGAGTCCGCCCCGAAACGACTTGTCTTTGACGAGCTGCGCTCGAAAGGCAGCCAATTCTTCACGCTTCATCGATCGAACATCGGGTTCTTTTTCGCTGGTGCGAGTCAGTTCTCCGTCGACCAAGTCAAACGTGTGTAAACGTCCTGCGCCACCTCCGGACCAATGCAGTTTCTTTTCGTCGGCGGAGATCGCGAGTCCAAACCAACTTTGGTACGCCGACTCCTTGGCGACAAACGAACCTGTTTCGAGATTGACCAGCGCAACGTTGTGTTCGTTGAAGCCGCTGGTGGCAACGATCGCGTGTTTGGAATCTTTGAGCGGATGAATGTTGAGTAGCAAGTCGGTGGTTTCAATCTGTCGACCGGCTGGGGTAATATGCCAACCGTTGGGGAGCAAGTATCCGCTCGCGGTTGGCCCTGGGAAGCGAGATTCGCTAACGCGCGCGAGTTCGCTCGCTGATTTTTCTTGAGCTTGAGTGGTACCATTATTTGCTGTCGCTATATATAGAACCGAGCAACATGCAAGTGCGTTCCCAACCCATTTTTTCTTCTTCAACGCTATCGTCATGGAATATCCCTTTCGAACAAATTGGTCCCGCAGTCATTCAGGATGTGTCTAGTAAAATGGCTTCGGAGAAGCTGCCGATTCTACGTCGCGATCCAAAGAAATGTGAGGTAGTCGTGTTTAGTTTCCGTGAATTTCCAGCAGGTCGCGCTTGCCGGTTGCGACTTTTCAACCCAATTTGATAACACGATCGCGATGAAACGCAGCGTCAATATCGTCTATCCGCCTACTGGCGAGCCCTTGGGCGTCCGACGCTTCCACGTAAAGGATCCAAGCGGGGCCACTATCAATTTGATGTGCCATCGACCATTTGAGAGCGAGGCATTGTGAATATTCCATATCGGCACATTGCGAGTCAACACAACGAGCCCTTGCTCGACTAGGATTTCAGCAACGTCTGGCTTACAAACTCATCTCTCGTATTCGGAATCAGAATCCATTGCCTCCTGAAAACCCAAAGCTCTTTGTCGTCGACACCAACGTTATTTTGCATGATGCCCAGTGTATCCGTCGTTTCGAGGAAAACGACATCGCAATACCGATCGCGGTCCTTGAGGAGCTTGACCGATTCAAGAAAGGGAACGAGGACATCAATTTCCAGGCTCGGGCTTTTCTGCGAATTCTCGATGAACTAACTGGCGATGTGCTTTCGCCCAATGGTGCTTGCCTTGGGCCTGGTCTAGGTTCCATTCGGATCGTGCTAGGCGAAAGACCTGATGCTCGATTGGAAGTCGCATTTCTAGAGGATAATCAGGACCATCGTATTCTTGGAGTCGCTCTATTGCTCCAATGCCAAGAGCAAACGCGGCCTGTAGTTTTAGTTTCGAAAGACACGAATCTCCGTCTCAAAGCGAAATCGTTCGGACTCACCGCACAGGACTACAACAATGACAAAGTGGAGAGCTTCGAGAAAGTCTACACCGGAAAGCGACTGATTGACAATCTGCCGGAAGAGCTCTTTTCCCATTTTTTTGCAAATGGAGGCCATGTCCCGGAAGGATTACTATCGGACATTGCGAATCCTATTGCCAACGAGAACTTCATTCTACGAAACAACAGTAGATCCGTGCTGGCCATGTATCACAGCCAAGAGAAGATGTTCCATCGAATCGACCGGCTTTCGGCAGCTGGTATCCATCCTCGCAATGCCGAGCAGTCCTTTGCACTGCGCGCGCTATTGGATGACCAATTGAGGTTGGTGACGCTCACGGGCAAGGCAGGTTCCGGCAAGACGCTGCTCGCATTGGCGGCTGCGATTGAAAGCCGTTCGCGGTACAGCCAAACTTTGCTGGCAAGACCGGCTGTCGCGTTGAGCAATCGCGACCTCGGGTTTCTTCCAGGGGACATCGAAGCAAAATTGGATCCCTTCATGCAACCCTTGTATGACAATCTCGCGGTCATGAATCCAGGAAATGGGAACGGGAGCCCCAGCGTCAGGAGCAGAGACTTTTTGCAATCCAGTCAGGTGGAGGTGACTCCGTTGGCCTACATCCGAGGTCGCAGTTTGCATCGAGTATTCTTCATCGTCGATGAAGC
>JANLUJ010000022.1:0-4556 GCA_031363425.1 Pirellula sp. | reverse complement strand
TTTACCACTCGCGCTTGTCCCGATCGTCATCCCGGTGGGAGGGTTGATAAGTTGGTATTGCAACGGATCATTATCAGAGTCTGTTGCTAAGATTTCGTACCGCCACACTTCCCCAATAATAGCTGGGCCTCTCGGGGAACTGACGATGACAGGTGCTGCAGATGCATTCGACAATACGTCGACGCTAAATGACTGGACCGTTTTGCCGCCACGTCGATCATCCGCTTGCATTGCGAAACTAAAGCCGCCGAGAGCTGTCGGAGTCCAAGTAACCTGGCCAGTGGTATTGACCGCAAGTCCATCCGGCCCCGAGACCTTGCTGAAAACGATTGCATCACCGTTTGGGTCGATCACGTCGGGGAGAAAATTCCATTCTTGCGAGACCTCGATCTCCAATGATTCGACATCGATGAACTCCGGTGGCTGGTTTGGAGTTACAACACTCAGAGTAAAACTCTGGTAGGTTGTACCTCCTTGACCGTCCGAGACTTGGACGTTGACGTTTTTCTGACCGACATCACCGTCCGATGGAATCCAAACTAGCGTTCGCGTGGCGGCATTGAGCATCATACCTGTTGGCCCAGTGGTCAGTCTGAATTGCAATGGATCTCCATCGGCATCGCTCGCAATGATTTCGTAACTGTATCGCTGACCAACAACTGCCACTGAACTCGGAGTGCTTGTAATCACAGGCCTACGATTTTGAAGCCCCTGTTCAGTGGTCGCAATGATTTGAAATGACCGCTGGGTTTCTCCGCCTCTACCATCGTTTACCGCGACTATCACGTTCCAAGGACAGCCCAATTGGTAAATCGTAGGCGTCCATTCAATCAGTCCTGTGCGCTCTTGGATGGTCATTCCGAGCGGGATCGAATCGGTAGCGTTACCAGCAAGCAATCCGAATGACAGTACATCCGAGTCAGGATCAGAGGCAATCACTTGCAATTCGAACGGGCGGCCAGCCAAAGCATTTTGATTCGCGATCTGACTCACGATCGGTGCGTGGTTACTGGCATTGAGAGGATCTGCAACCACTTCCCATCGTTGGGTTGTTTGCCCTCCACGGCCATCGTCCGCTTGAACCGTAAATGTGTATTTCCCGGGAGACTCTGGCAACCAAGAAATAACACCCGTGGCTGAATCGATGGTAGCGCCATGGCTATCGCCAACAATCGAATAGGCAATCGCATCGCCATCCGGGTCGATTGCATCCGCGTCATAGGAGTAAGCGTAGTTGATCCCGATTGGAATGCGTCCCAGGATGATGTTGGTGCCGTGCCGCAAGAATTCCAGATAGAACTCATGAGTTCCACCATCGCCGATCAATTCCAGAGCGACTGACTTTGACTCGTCCGTATTGATTGAAAACCTGTCAGGCGAAGCAATCTTGGAAACACCTGAGTTGTCCCGGATCAACACATCAACGTCAAAACCAATGTAACTCAGAGTTGCCTCAATGGCTTCCAAAATGGTGGCTTTTAGTCTTTCGGGATCGGTATGGTCGAGTTGAACGTAGAGTGGATCGTTCGGTGGAATCGTGCCGTTTAGTACCGAACGACCTGAACTGTTGAGAGCTCCTGTCAACCTGGCCAATTCGGAAAGAAGCGAACCTGGGGTTCTCGGATTTCCTTGAATAGTCTTGGGGCCGGTGCCGATTCCAACGACTAGTGCCCCGATATCGACCAGCGCCGATACGGCATCCTGAATGGACGCGGCATCGCTATTCGGAACGTGCGGGTGTCCATGCACAGCGTCGTATTTGGCATCGTGCACGATGCAACCACTTGCCGCAATTTCTTGAAAGGACTCACCGACCATGTTCCGGATATCTACGACGGTAGAACCAACTCCATGGACAGCGAGTTGGGCGCAGCCATCTTGACCGAGATCGGCGCGGTAGACGGAACCGCTGTCGGTTGCGGTAATGACAATAGGAAGAGCCCCAACTCGGAAACCTCCCCCGCCGACTCGATTGCGTGGTACGCTCGCAATCAAATCGATCGGCTCCAAAGTGAAATACTGATCACTCGAATAGGTAGCGATCGGCAACATCCGATTCAATTCGGAGTTTTTTAATGAAAACAAATTGGTTCCATTGGCGTCAAAGTAATCCACACGGACTCGAGCATTGGCATTCAATCCATCGAAATAAACTTGGTCTCCTGAGACAACGCCGACATGCACCCTCTGGGATTTGAGGTCGGAGACAAAAAGGTTTTCAATCGTGTTCCAACTCGCAGAGCTCACATCCATTGTAGGGCGAACTAGTTCTTTTTCAATTTTACTTCGCAGCTTAAAGGTGAATGGAAAGATGGGGCCAGAGAAACTTGACGCCGAAACCATGATGAGGTATTCGCCGTCGATAGGTAGTCGAATGGGATCGGATTTCTGGAAGAGCGGGTAGGTGTTCCCTCGGAAAGCAATCTCGGACCCGGCTGGTGTAATGAGAGAGCCTGCGGCGAAAGGACTAGGTGAATCGGCCGATTCAAACGAGACTTCTTGTCCCGTTTTTCCGACGAAGCGAATGAAAGCCGTTTGATGATCGACATCCATCCGCCCCTGAACATCCTCGCCTAATTTGAGAGCAAGTGAATTCAGTTGCGAATCTATGATTTGAAACTGAATCGGTACATTGCTCGCTTGATCAAGTGAAACAGAGAGCCGATACCGACCGGCAGGAAGTCCTCCTTGACCGGGTTGAGAATAGTCCTCAACGCTGCCTGCCAAGTTTCCAGACGTCTTGAACTGAGTTGCGTGCAATACTTGTAGTCCATTGGTATGTCCCCAACGGAGAGGGTTGCCAGTCTCGGATTGCAAGGTCCAATTCCCCGCCCCTTGGATAGATCTGAGCAACAACAATTTTGTAGAGTCCAAGACAAAGGTGAACTCTTGCGAAGCGCCCAATGCAAGAGGCCCCACAGAAATGATTTCATTTAATTCAATCGGTATTGCGGCCGGAAGCGAGATTGCATTTCCCGCCGTCAACGTGGCGGTGAAACTATAGGGAAAGTCAGCGTCGAACTCTTTTGCTTCGTTGTATTCGACGTCAGTGGGAGGGATGTTCGACCGAGGACTATTCGAAGGTTCGCGATCAATGACCAAAGCGTATTGGCCTGTTTCCGGAATTGCAAACTGACGAGTGCCTCCGCTCGTAGCTTGAGGATGAAGAGGCTGACCGTTGGGAAGATAGAGATGAATATCGGATTTTGCATCAACTGCTTGCCAATCCGAGACCAGTAGTGAGAAAACGTCCCCTTTTTTTGCATTCACTCGATAGATGGTCGCTTGGAGCGAGTTGTCGAGTTTTCCAGTGACTGTTTGATTCAATGGCAGCAGGGGCTGGTCGCTAATTTTAACTAATCGATACCCTAGCTTCGAGGCAGTGTCGACAACGAAGTTGTTTTTACTGTTCACGCCAAACTGAGAACGCGGGACATCATTGTCGGACTTTCCGCCGATCTGGGCTTGCAGACTACCGGCGGCGCCATCGTCGAACGTGGTGCCGTTGGTTGTTCCGTCGAAGCCTATTCCCGATGCGAGTTGATACAAGGCTTCGACCAGAGATTCTTCTGACGTTAAGCCACCATGTCCCTGATTGGCTCGTTGGAGTGCAGACTCCATCACTTCTTGAAAACGTGGGTAGGATTCGTCGAGGATGGCTTGATTGAGGATAAACGGTCGAGACTCCAGTGTGTCTTGGCTATAGAGAGTTTTGAAATCCTCGAATCGGGACATACCGAATCCAAAATCGGTATTCGGGTAATTCGCTTTGAGCCTGTTCGCAATTTCAAGAAACCTCGAGCTCAGCAAAGAGTTTGGTCCCTCGAAGCTCTCTGTATCGTCGAGCAACAGCATCACATCTACCTTAGGCGGTGCAGCCAGAACCGAGAACTGGACCGCGGCGTTGACCTTTTCTCCCTTCGCAAGGTTGAACCAAAGCCGTTGCCGATTGGCTTGAGCGGATGGCTGGACAACTTGGACGTCTCCAAGTGGCTCCAAATCTCGTCCCGCCAATTCAAATCGAATCCTAGGGGTACTTGTAAAAATAGGGGCATGATTTTCGCGATCTATGACACGGACTTCAAAGGACTGGGTCGCACTAGCTCCATTGATGTCTGAGGCATTGAGATAGACCATAATGGGGCCGAGCGCATCGGCATTTTGGACACTATGTGTTAGGGTGCCTGTGCCATTTCCGTTGTCAATGATTTGCCACCCCAATGGCGCCCGCAGGTCAAAATGAAGCTTGTCGCCATCGGGATCCTTGGCAGCAAAAGCATAGGAATACTGCGTACCGACTTCGGCAATCACGAGTGGATTGGTCGTGAATACAGGAGGTTGATTGGCTGCTGCGACTCGAATCCAATACTCCTGCGTAGCCGTTTTACCGCTCCGGTCTGTTGCAAGGATTGAGACAAATGTTTCACCTCGCTTTCCTTCGGGAATATCCCAGCGCACAAGGCCCGTATTTGCAACGATCGACAAGCCCGGTTCGTTGCTATTCAAGCTGTACGTTATCGCTTGACCGTCGGGGTCAATTGCTACTGCCTGATAGC
>JANLUJ010000005.1:0-5345 GCA_031363425.1 Pirellula sp. | reverse complement strand
CCTATCAGTTGCCAACAGCTAACGCAGAGGATAACAAAAAACAGGTCCCTAGTTTGGAAAAACAGATCCTCAGTTTGGCTCCCACCGCCTCCGTTTCTGCAACGACTGATCGACTTCTTGTCATCGCACGTGCTGACGATCAGAAGCTTATCAAAGCGAGTTTGGCTGCCCTTGAAATCGTTCCGGTCGATGGTTCCAAAGCGATGAAGGTCTTCGAAATTGAACCCGCGCTCACAGTTCCTATCGAAGCGGCTCTGAAGTCCTTCCTGCCTAAGGGGCAGATCGCGTCCAACAGCAAAGCGGGAAGCCTAATCGTTCGAGGATCCGAAGAAGATCTGCGAATTGCAACTGACATGATCGAGATCTTTAAGCGATCGCAGACTGCCAATCAGCTGAAGTTGCGAACCTTCCTACTGGAACAACAAGCTGACCCGAAGTGGTTGGCGACGCTACAGCGAATTGTTCCCAACACCAACGCTTGGTTGGGTGATGACGGTCGGCAACTCATCTTGCTCGCCGGTGACGTCGACCTGGCGATTGTCGATAGCATGCTTCCGCAAATGAAGAGTTTGTTGCCTAAAATCGATCAGCGCCAATTGCAGATCTATGCTCTCTCCAAGAGCCAACTTTCGCGACGCACCAGCTTGACCGACTTGCCACCGAAGTTAACCGGAATCAAGGTAGTAGACGGAAGCAACAAGCAGGAGCTCTTGGTGTGGGCTACGCCTGAACAACATTTGGAATTCGCCAAGCTTTTGGTGGGCCTGGATCAGCCTGCGCCAATCGCGATTCCAACTCTCCCAAAGACCTATCCCATCACGGTCCAAGACAGCGCACTCGTGTTGCAGATACTAGCGGCCGAGTTCCCAGACGCCAAAATCACTGTCGACGTAGAGGGCAGCATGCTAACCGTGATTGCCGACGAAAAGGCGCATGCTAAAATTGCGTCGCGAGTCATTACCTTCAATGAGCAACTTCCCAGGAAGGTTGCGATGACGCTGGAAACGTATGCTGTCCGAGGCATGACTGCGACCGCATTGCAAACTTCTCTTGCTGCCTTGCTGTCTAAAGCAAGGGTCAATTTGGACACGGTGAGGAATCGCCTCTTGGTAACGGCAGATGCAAAGACCCATCTTGAAATTTCAGCATTGGTCGCGGCCTTGAGCGAGAAACAGGGAGTGGATCAGCAGCAAGTCGTCGTCGCATATTCGATTGAGAATGCATTGCCTTCACAGGTCAAGATCGTATTCGATCAACTTGCTTTGGGATCGATTTCCATCGCGGACGATAAACTCAAACAACTAGTAGTGACCGGAAACTTGGAGTCTCAAGCGATCGCCAAAGCAACGATCACCCAAATCGACCGGGCCACGCCAACGGGATCTACAAAGGAAATTCGGTCGTACGATGCAAAAAAATTGCAAGCTGCTGCGTTGTTGCCCACCATGCAAAAACTGTGGCCTGACCTGCAACTGTCGGCGGACACTACCGCGAACCGCATCATCGCATCCGGGAGCGTGAAAGAGTTGGATCAATTGGATGCCGCAGTTCAACGATTGATCTCGGCCCCAGATGGTAAGCCACAGTTCGTGAAAACCTATCCCGTCCCTGCCGGCGACATGCTGACGCTAGCAGCCATCCTTGGTCAGATTGCCCCGCAAGCCATAATCAGTATCGACATCCCGTCCCGTACGGTGACAGCTTGGGCCAATGAAGAGCAGCAAACGCGAGTGCAGCAGGCCCTTGAGCAAATCAGCAAAACCGCGCAAGCCGCAAAAGACGCTTCCATGTATCTCGTCAAGCCGACACAGGTCGCAGCCGTACAAGCATCTTTGCAGACACTTTTTCCGACGATCGGCGTCGCTTCCGTTCCGGCAACTGGCCAACTGATCGTGGTTGCATCGCCCGAACAGCAAAAACGGATCGCGGAGGTTATCGAGCTTATGGTTAGCGGCCCCAATGCTTTGGAGCGGACGATCAAGGTTTTTCGAGTAGACCAAGAACGTGTCGAGATGACGAGTTTGTTAAGTGCACTTCAATCGACACTGCCGTCTCAAATTCGAATCGAATCCAATCCAATCAACAGCACAATCCTGGCCATCGGCACGCCCGACGAACTCGAGATCGTAACGGACAAAATCAATGAACTACAGAAGCAAATACCTGCACCTGAGTTATTGACATCTACAATCTATCAACTGAAGCATACTTCAACCGCCGGTGCATTGGCTATTCTCCAACCGTTGGTGCCTAAGGCAACACTAGTGCAGGATGCCGCTTCGCGCACCATAGCAGTAACGGCAAAAGCCAATGACCACCGGAAAGTCGACGAGCTATTAAAATTGTACGATCTTCCCAAGGAAACCGCGACCTACAGTATCAAGCCGATTCAGTTGACCATGGTGCAGACTTCGTTACGAACACTTTTCCCTCTGGTGGAAATGACGTCGGATCCGACCACGGGGCAACTGATCGTGATTGCGGCCGCAGATCAGCAGAAACGAATTGCCGAGATCATCGAATTGATGCTGACAGGCCCGAATGCTGCCGACCGAACGATCAAAGTCTTTGCGATCGACCAAGAGCGCGTAGATCAATCGAGCCTACTAAGCGCTCTTCAAGCAACCTTACCATCCCAGATTCGCTTGGAGTCCAATGCTCGCAACAGTACGCTCATGGCGATTGGTACTCCCAATGAATTGGCATTGGTTGCCGACAAACTTGCAAAGTTGCAGCAAGAGTTACCCGTACCGGACGCGAGCACGTCGGCTGTATATCCTTTGCAGTATGGAAACTCAGTGAATGCATTGGCAATCTTGCAAACGCTGGTTCCTCGCGCTACGCTCGTCCAAGATACTGCGTCCAGAACCATTGCCGCCACCGCCAGAGCACTTGAACATCGAAAGATCCGTGAATTTCTTCAAGCGTTTGATCAGCCCAAGACTTCGAACCGCACAACCCAGGTATACCGTTTGAAGCAAGCCAGCGTTAGAGGATTGTCGGTTATCCTGGTGGATCTGATGCCCGACGCGGTGATCTATGGCTCGAGAGAAGAAGGTGTACTCATCGCGACCGCAACTCGCGAACAGCACAAGCGAATCGAGGAAATCGTCAAAGACTTTGACGTGAACTTGCAGAACAGTGAAACCCGTGTGTTTGCAATTGGCAAAGGCAACGCATCCTCATTGAAGGCGGCTCTCCAAGGATTCTCGCTGAAAGCCACTGCGACCGCTGACACGGCCACGAACAGCCTGATAGTGACTGCGCCTGCGGAAGAAATGGAGCGCATTGCTCAAATCGTTTCGGAAGTCGAATTGGGCGGATCGAAGTCGAGACAAACTCGCTTTTATTCGCTTGCATTCGCCGAGCCGTTGCCACTATCGAAGGCGCTGCAAGAGAGCTTTCCGAAAGCCAGTTTCTCCGCCGATACGATCAGCGGTGGTGTATTTGCTGCCGCCAATGACGAAGATCATCTTGAGATCGCTAGGGTAGTTCAGGAGATCAATTCACAGCCGAGCAAATTGCCGTCGCTGCGGGCATTCGTACTCAAACATGCTAAAGTTGAGGCCGTTGCCGAGGCACTTCAAAACGCGTTTGGACGCCGCTCAACTGCCGGAGTGAGTTTTAGCCGCGATGCGAAGAGTGTGTTTGTTGTAGGCAGTAGACAAGAGTTGCTGGTTGCAGAACAAATGATTGAGCAATTGGATTCGGCCAGTTCAGCGGACGAGGTCAAACGATTGCAGCTCTTTACATTGGGCGGAGTCGACGGAAAAGCAGTGACTACATCGATGGAAAGCCTTTTTAAGGGTGACAGCAGTTTGGTGGATATCCGCTACGACGCGAACAATAGGCAACTCTTTGTCACTGGCACTTCTTCCCAACTTAAGCTCGCAGAGGAAGCGATCAAACAGTTTGCGCCGCCATCGCGAGAGCTGGAAATCATTCAATTGAATTCGGCCGATCCATTTTCGTTCAAAATGGCGGCTGACTCGCTCTTTCAAGACGAACCCTTGTCGAGTGCTCCAGTAATTTCGGTCGATTCCAATCAGCAACAGATAATGGTTCGGGCCACACAAGAACAACTTGAGAAGATTCGTAAGCTATTGAGACAAATGGGCGAATCGCAGCCCGCGAATAATAACGTGGGTTCCTCGCGATTGCGATTCGTGCCTGTCCAACGCAATTCGAAGCACTTGCTGGAAGATATACAACGACTTTGGCCGTCATTGCGAAACAACCCTATCAACGTTGTGAATCCACAATCCCTTGATCAACGTAAACCCGATATTGCACCACCCGTTCCAGCGGTTCCCAAGAAAGCCAATGACTTAGGAAGGAACGACCTACCGATCCAAAAATTGACAAGTGCACATGTCCATTCCGACCCGCAACAAACTGAACAGCCACCATCTTCGCCCATCATTGTTGTGACAGGGGAGGAGCAGTGGACGTTGGCTTCAGAGGATACCGAGGCTCTAGAGTTGTTCTCGCGACTTGTCGATGCGTTGATGAGTCCCAGGGTAACGCCCGTCGCCACCGCAGGTAATTTTTCGGTATATATCCTGAAACATGCTGACGCCAAGCATTTGCAAGAATTACTTGTCGAGCTTTTCCGCACCGGGGAAGGCAACCGGCGTTCATCCTTAGCGGATGCGATTCAACGCGTGAAAATCGTGGCCGATTCTCGCATCAACGCGTTGATCATTGGCGGCAATCGGGCCGATCGCAAAATTGTCGAGGAACTTTTGGCAGTATTTGATTCCGAAGATTTGCTCGATACGTTGCAACAGATTTCACCATCCATTGTTCAGCTTCAAAGCGCTAGTGCGAGAAACGTATCGAGCATTTTAAAGGAAGTGTACAAGTCTCAATTGACCGTTGGCGCGGGACGCGAGCCCGTAGAAATTCCGGAAGGTGTTTCTGCTGAGGTCGCCATCCTTTTGCAGCAGATCAATGCTCAGTCTACTGGGCCATTGCTGACTGCTTCGGTCGATGAAGCGACCAATTCCATCGTGTTACGCGGGCCGCCCAGCTTGATCACGGAGGTGCGGATGTTTATTGACAAGCTCGATCAACAATCGTCGACCGGTTCGGCCCGTCGGGTGCAATTGCTTCGATTGGAATCAACTAATACCAAGAATCTTGAAAAGGCCCTCAATCTTTTGCGATCCAAGTAGGGTTTCGAAGTGTCCACGCCAATTTCAGGTCAATCGAAATGCTTGAGGGCTTGTGGATGGAGTCGTTTAAAACTCAGCCCAAGGCCGACACACTTAGCCAGCCCGAACCCGAAGGCGAACAGGTTAACGAAAACCAACCCGGGGAGACGACCGAGGAAACAGTTATTT
>JANLUJ010001405.1:0-3887 GCA_031363425.1 Pirellula sp. | reverse complement strand
AAACGTACAAGCCGCGTCGATACAAGTCGGCGCCCTGCGACTTTTCGTATTTGTAACCACTCATTTCGTTGATCTCCCAAGTTCCATCTGGCTGCGATGGCTTGATACTCTTGCCTCCGATCGTCGGGTTTAGGATCCCTCCGATCGCAAGCGCATTATCCCGAAGAATCTCGGCATCCAATCGTTGTCGGGGCCCTCTGGCTAGGAGCCTATTCTCTTGATCGCGTGCAACTAGCGTCGGCGATACGTAGGACGATTGTTGATAGGTCGAACTGAGAACGATTTGTTTGAGAGCCCGTTTGGTGTTCCAGTCACGCATCAAATCTGCTGCAAGCCAATCAAGCAGCTCGGGGTGGCTTGGTCGTTCACCTTGCGAACCAAAGTCATTGAGCGTTTTGACAAGACCGGTGCCAAACAGCATCGCCCACCAACGGTTCACGGTAACTCGGGCTGTCAACGGATGCTCCGGGGCTACGAGCCACTTTGCAAGGCTAAGTCGATTGAGCGGCTTGTCATCGACCTGCTTTGCGATCTGGGGCAGAAAGCCAGGCACAGCAGCCTCAACCTTCGTACCATCTTGGTCGTAGTTGCCGCGAACTTTGATGAATGTTTCGCGTGGCTTCTCCATTTCCGACATGACCATGGTGTTGGGCAGAGTCCGCTCGTAGTCCTCTTTCTTTTTCTTTAACTCGTTCGCGGATTTTTGCAAAACCGCTAGCTCGGGCACTTGTGTTAGTCGAAAGAACTTTTCCAGTTGCTCTTTCTGCTTCTGGTTTCTGTCCGAGGGTGCAACAGCCGCGATTTTGAGGGTCTCTGACGAATAAACGGTCGAAATTTCGATAGGCGATAACTCGCGCTGATAAATGCAAACGTCATCGATGAGCCCATGGAACAATGCGCTTGAATCCCCGCGGCGTCCAATGCTGAATGGCGCACTAGTCTGAATCGAACCAGTCAGGCCGTCCTTCTTTACCGAAGCTTTCGCAGGAATGCCGTTCACATACAGCCTCAGACCTGCTGCTTTTCCAGACCCATCGTATGTGACTGCAAGATGTGTAAATGTCTTTGCGGTGAAGTCTTCGTCGGATTGAATGTGGATGATGTCGTCGGGCCATCGATGAATCAAATGCACGCTCGGCTTTAGGCCATGAAACTCGACATCCCAGCCTCGATTGCCGTCCTTGTCATCCATCTTTCCAAACGGCGCTCCGCCCTTGGGTTGCACGGACAAGTAACTTGTCACGCTGAAAGGTTTGTCTTTTTCGAATCCAAATCGTTCGCCGTATTCAAACCATTCTTTTCCGGTTGCCTGAAAACTCTTGCCTATCGCCCCTTCTTCAAAGCGACTCTCGCCGTGTTGGTTGGCGACGATCGTCTGCCCATCGTCTGCTGTGCCTTCGCCATTTTCATCCAATGGGAAGCGAGCCAAGGGTCTTGTTGGTTCTGATTGCGAATGGCTAGAGATAAACTCCTTTTCCCATGCCAACTGCTTTTCAGAGAGCGTCTTTGTAAAATCGGCGAGCTTTCGATCGGCTTCGGCCAAGTTGCTTTCGTGCAGAGCGAGTTGCTCCTCCTCTTTCGAGGTGATGACTCGCAGATACGGCATGGGATTGCGATCGCGAACGCCGTCCTTTCCGTTTTCCGGAACATTGTTAAAGAAGGCATAGAGCTTATAAAAATCGGCCTGGGTAATCGGGTCGTATTTGTGATCGTGGCACTGAGCGCATGCGACGGTCATTCCTAGCCAAGTGACACCGGTTGTTGCGATCCGATCGACGACGTAAAGATTTCTGTACTCGGCATCGATAAGCCCGCCTTCATCGCTGGTCATCACGTTGCGGTGGAATCCGCTTGCAACTTTTTGTTGGATCGACGCTCCAGGGACCAAATCGCCGGCAAGCTGTTCGATGGTAAACTGGTCGAAGGGCATGTTCGCATTGAAAGCGTTTATCACCCATTCTCGCCAAAGCCACATATCGCGAAGAGAGTCGTTATGATAACCGCTCGTATCGCCATAACGCGCGAGGTCCAGCCAGGGCATTGCCATTCGTTCACCGAAGTGTTTGCTGCTGAGCAATCGGTCGACCACGATTTCAAGGGCTTCATGTGAGTCGTCCTGCAAGAATGACTTAACATCCTGGAGTGAGGGAGGGAGACCAGTCAGGTCGAGGGACACGCGTCGCAGAAGTTTTTCTTTAGTCTCTTTGGGGGATTGCGAAAGTCCTTCCGATCGAAGTTTCGAAAGCACGAACGCATCTATCGAATTGGAGATTGTACCGGCTGCGAGATCCTCTCTCGGAACGACTGGTGACACGATGTTCTCAAAGGACCAGTGGTTTGTCCATGGAGCACCCTCTTGAACCCATCGCTTTAGTGTATCGATTTGTTTTGGTGTGAGGGCCTTGCCTTCGTCAGGTGGCGGCATAACTTGCTCTCGATCTTGAGAGATTATTCGCCGAATGATCTCGCTGTCGTTTGGCATACCTGCAACCACCGGCGTTGCTCCGGACTCAAGTTGGCTAAAGACCGTTTCTTTTCGGTCCATTCGAAGACCTGCTTTGAGCTTGCCTGCGTCTGGGCCATGGCAGGCGAAGCAATGTTCCGACAAAATCGGCCGAACATCTCGATCGAATTCGAGAACTTGGGCATTTGCAAAATGGCTGGCAATCAAGCAAAGAAACGCAATTCCAGCGAACGAAAATGAAGTATGCAAAATGAAATCCACCAAAAGCGTCGGCCGCCGGCCGCGAGTGACGTAAAGCATTACTATAATGATTGAAACTCCCAACACGGGCCAGGGGCCTATACTCAACAAACTTCAAAACGATTAGTCATGAAAAAATGAGCCACTCAATCGCCGCTGACCCAAATGGCCCTGTCACATTGGCTCGATTCAACAGCGAAATCGAGGCCGTTGCCATTCTCGCTGCGTTAGCTGAAATCGGAATCCAAGGGACAACTACCGGTTCCTTTACCGCGGGCTTCATTACCGAAGCCCCGGGCGACATCGCTGTCATAGTTAGGCAAAGCGATTTGCCCAAATCTTTGGAGGTACTGGCCGAAATGCAAGCAACAAAAAATAACGTCGATTGGTCCGAGGTCGATGTCGGCGAGCCCGAAGCCTAAATGTAGCATGGGCCCCCGGCCCGTGTGTTCGTAGCATGGGCCCCCGGCCCGTGTGTTCTGTTAAAATCCTCCGAAGTAAATTTGTCGTTGGTCACCTGGTTATCGATCTATGAGACTCGTTACGCCAAAGTGTATTCAATCACGGGCCAGGGGCTCATGCTACCTTTTTTGGAAATGGAGTGATGTTAAATCTTGATGGTCCACCAGGGTTCCGCGGCCTCGATTTGAATGCGCCTCTCAAGATCTACACGAGAAATCTGCCACACTGGCGGCAGGATGGTGCATCATACTTTGTGACATTTAATCTCGCCGATGCATTGCCAATCGCAAAACGTAACGAACTAGAAGCCATGCGTCGCGACTGGGAGCATCGCTTTCCGCCGCCTCGCGATGAGGTAACCTGGAGGGACTACGCGAAATCAGTTTTTCGCAAGGTTGAGAAATGGATGGATACTGGATACGGCCAATGTTGGTTTCGACAACCCGAATATGCCAACGAACTGAGCAGATCGATTCTACATTTTCACGAGAGTCATTACGACGTCGGATGTTTCGTCGTGATGGGAAATCACTGCCATCTGGTAGTGCGGCCACTAAGTGAATTTGACCTAGAGAACGAAGTTGGATCGATAAAGAATGTTACCGCTATATTCGTGAATAAGCGAGAATCGTTGACGGGGACGCTTTGGCAACAGGAATCTTATGACCACATCATTCGGGACGAAGAGCATTTGTACCGAATCGTGCAATACATAGGAGCG
>JANLUJ010001404.1:0-3918 GCA_031363425.1 Pirellula sp. | reverse complement strand
ATTCAAGTGCAACGGAATTTTTTGCCAGCCGGATCGGAGTATTTCGACGCTGATTTTGGCCCGCACAACCATGACCTCTTTTTCGATCGTAGCGTCGTTTTCTGCTGAGACCAGGATTACATCGACGGGTGATACCTCGGGCTTTTGCCGGTTATTGGCCGATCGAGCTTCTTGCCAAAGCTTTTGAAATTGGTCGTATGGAAGGAACACGCCACGCCCCTCTCGTTCAAATACATCCTTGAGTTTGTCATAGGGTATATAGATGGTCTTTTCGTTTTTTGTACCGGGTTCGGACTCGATTTCCTGCTGGGAAACCGCCGTTGCCCATGAGAAAAACAGAGTGCAAAAGATTGCAAGCGAGAATGTTAAGGGCAATCGAAATAGATACGAGAGCATGGAAAGAGTCCAAAGTCTGGAGGTTATTCTCAGGAAAAGAGGCATTGCCAACGTCAATCCTACATCCAGTAGACGTTGGACGTCGTCCAGCGGTTTCATTTTTTTCAGCCTCCTGTGGGGAATCCATAGCTTGAATTCCCCCCCTTTCCTTTCGTATCTCTTTTTTTGCAGGCCCCCAACGAGTTCGGAGGCATTCCTACTTTCCGATATCGTGTATCCATTCGAAATGAGACAGCCAGAGAAAGGGATACCAGGTCAGACGAATATCGATAAGAATAGGGCGGCACACGATCGCTGTTATATTGACCGCAGACGCTCGTAGTGCCCAATTCAAATTGAAAGAGACCAATGGCATTTTGGCGAAAAAAGAAACCAACCGACACCGTCGAGAACACCAAGTTTGAATTGGCAGAACCGGCGACGGCAGACAAACAGCAGGCCGTGACTTCGGATGATTCCGCCAAAGTGTCTGAAAAAACAGATGAACAGGTTGAGACCAATGGTTCCGTCAGTTGGTGGCGACGCGCGCTTTCCAAGACGAGCGAACTGCTTCGGACCGATATTCGCGACCTTTGGAAAAGCGAAGGGCAAATTGTAGACGACGAGTTCTTGAGCCAGCTTTTTGCGACCTTGGTCAGAACGGACATGGGGGGGACGACCGCCACTAGGATTAGGGACTCGATCAGCGAGACCTATCGAAGTCGGCGTATCGAGCTTTCGGATGTACTGGACGTTATTCGAGATCAAGTCGGTCAATCGCTCAAAAGCAAGGGAGCGGCCTTGCATATGGCTGTATCCGGACCGACCGTTATTCTTGTCGTAGGAGTCAATGGTTCTGGCAAGACGACTTCTATAGCGAAGTTAGCACATCGACTAACTTCCGAGGGCAACCGAGTCCTGCTCGGCGCCGGGGACACGTTCCGCGCAGCGGCGGTAGAGCAACTCAAAATTTGGTCCAAACGAATTGGATGTGAAATCGTGCACGGCGAGCACGGAGCCGACCCGGGAAGTGTCGTCTACAAAACAGTTCAACGAGCTGTTTCGGAATCGTTTGATGTTTGCATTTTGGACACGGCAGGTCGTTTGCAGACCCAAAGCAATTTGATGCAACAGCTTGAGAAGATCAAGCGAGTTATCGAAAAGCAAATCGAAGGCGCGCCTCATGAAGTACTGCTCGTCCTCGATGCCACAGCGGGACAAAATGCGATTAGTCAAGCCAAAGGATTTTCTGATGCAGCAGGCTGCACCGGCATCGTATTGGCCAAGCTGGACGGCAGCGCAAAAGGGGGTGTCATTATTCCCATTGCGGAGCAGTTTGGATTGCCAGTAAAATTTGTTGGCATCGGCGAAAAGCTAGAAGACCTCTCGGTATTCAGTCCTGACGATTTCGCCAACGGACTTTTTTCTTAGTGTTGGACGATAAACACGTTGGGATCCCGTCAGCCTTGTGTTGCGGTCCGTTCGGGTTATCGGCTACGATGCATCATCATGTCGCCTGAATGCACTCTGCAATGGCAGTGCATAGGGTCTGCATGGTGGACGTCGCCATACCCGCAACGTTGATACGCCCGGTGCCAACAATGTAAATGCCTCGCTCTTTTTTTAACCAATCGGCTTGCATGCTGTTAAGACCGCTATAGGAAAACATCCCTTTCTGATGACTCAAAAAACTAAAGTCTCGGCTAGCGTTGGTTGCCTTCATCCCAGCGATGAACATGTCCCGCATCTTAGAAATACGGTTTCGCATGGAGTCGACTTCTGCCCGCCATTCGGCACGCAACGTCGGATCATTGAGCACTGTCGCAACAGTCGCAGCTCCATGTCGCGGCGGATTGCTGTAGTTGCAGCGGACCGATTGCCGAAGCTGACTCAAGGCCGCTTCCGTGGTGGACGATTCTTTGCCAACCAGCATGACGCAACCAACGCGTTCACAATATAGGCCAAAATTCTTGCTGAACGAATTGCAAACAATTGCTTCGTGGTTTTTATCCAAGAGTGCATAGAGCGGTAACGCATCGGCCTCAAGCCCATCGCCGAAACCTTGGTATGCGAAATCGACGAAGGGAACCATTTGCTTTTCAGCGAGCAGTTCACTGATTTCGCGCCATTGCTCCAATGTTGGATCGACACCGGTTGGGTTGTGGCAACATGCGTGCAAACAGACCAAGTCACCTCGACGCCCTTGAGCCTTTAGTTCGCCCATCATTGCCGAAAAGTCTAAGGCTGTTTTGTCCGCGGATAGGTAGGGATAGACAGGAGTCTCTAATCCAGCCGCTTGAAAAATCGAACCGTGGTTGGCCCAGGTTGGATTGCTCAGCCAAATCCGTGTGCCTGGAAAATGCTTGGCGACGGTATCGGCGCCCACTCGAAGAGCACCTGTTCCGCCAGGTGTTTGGGCTGCAGCGACTCGGGCGTGCTCGATGCTCTTGCCGAACACCAAATCGACGACGGCTTTCAGGTAGCCAGGGTGCCCTTCGATCGGCATGTAACTCTTGGTCGTTTCGGACCGCAGCAGAATTTCCTCCGCCTTTTTCACTGTTGCGAGAATCGGTGTCCGGCCCTCCTCGTCCTTGAATACCCCAACCGTCAAATTGATCTTGTGGGAACGAGAATCGTTCGTGAATGCATCGCTTAGACCGAGAATCGAGTCGGGTGGTGCAATCGGAAGGAATTCAAACATGGAATTGTCAGTGTTGAGTGTTATTTGACCACGCTCTGGCGACCGTAAATACGCTTGCCAAAGCGTGGAGAGTTTCTTTCAAGACGCCTGTCGCCTTGTTTTCCGCCTTAAGAGTACAATCATTTATTCAAAGTGAGGAGGGGAAGATCCATTATTCAGAGAAACTGATGTTGACGCGCCACCAGAGCTCCGGACATACTCTTTCCCCGAGTCACGGACGACTCAAATGCTCTTGCTTTCAAGTCGCAAACTTGCTCGTAAAGCATTGCCTGGATTCCCCGCTCCAGCCCTCAATGAAGAGACACGCGTACTCAATCTGCCTGAACGCGTCTTGTTAGGAAAAACTGTGTCCTTCGCTATCGACAACGAAGTCAAAGATCGAGTCCGGCTGGCGATCAATATCGTCGACCTGATGAGTACCTATATGGAGCTTCGGCGTCAAGGTCGAGGATTCGTAGCGGTCTGTCCGTTTCATGACGATCGACGACCAAGCATGCAGATCAATCCTGATCGGCAGACATGGAAATGTTGGGTTTGCGATATCGGTGGCGACGTTTTTAGTTTTATCATGAAACGAGAGAACGTCTCGTTTCCCGAAGCTCTTCGAATGCTCGCGGAAAAAGCAGGCATCCAAATCGAGGAACCAAAAAATCGCAAGGGTCGCAGCTCCAACGACGACAAAAAATCGCTCCTCGAGGCAATGAAATGGGCGGTCGGTGAGTTTCATCAATGCTTGCTTCAAGACCCCAACGCCCAACACGCCCGCAAGTACTTGTTGGATCGAGGAATTTCAGAAGAAAGTTTTTCCAAATTCCAACTTGGATATGCTCCCGAGTCTTGGT
>JANLUJ010001382.1:0-8629 GCA_031363425.1 Pirellula sp. | reverse complement strand
ACACTTCCGCACGCGCAAGTCTAGCCATGGCACTAACCTCCGTGAAAGATTGATCAAGACCGTGAACTTATGCCGAAATTGAACCAGACCAAAAAACAAAAAACAACTACCCACCCGAAAAAATGGTGTGTCCCCCATTTGCACCACCCATTTGCACCACCCATTTGCACCACCATTTGCACCACCATTTGCACCATTTGCATGCAAAAAATGGTGTGTCCCCCATTTGTCATCCCCCATTTGTCATCCAACTGAACCACGTTCCATTGCACGTTCGTGCATCGACTTGGCGCCGGTAAACTTCAACGATGTGGTGTGATGCTTGACTGGCAAAGCATCCGGCGAACCCGAATTCGTGATTCTGCAAAAAAGCTATCGCAAAGTTTTCTCAACTCACCCGGCGATTCGTATTACAACTGTTCGACCGTCTTGATGCGGCACAAGCGCTTCGCTTGGTAGCCTGGAAGCAGAACTATCCACAGGGCGAGCCTGTGGTATTCGGTCGATTTAAGCTTGCCGCTCTCCTGAGTTTGAAAGGAGATACTTTTCGAACAGTCGCCGGTGCAATTGGCGAAATCGTTCGCATTGCTGGACTAGAGCTTGCCCGCCTTTGAGATTGAGTACGTAGGCCAACCGTGACAATTCGTTTTCGGAAACGGGCAAGTCGTGGCGAGCTTGCGTGTTCATTAGTCGCAAGCCAGATTCCACTCCTCGCAAAAAGTTGTAGCCCTCGTTCAAGGCGTCTGCATCCTTCGGTTCTAACAGCTCGGCGAGTTTAAGCCGCTCGATCAGCTCTAGCGTGCCCGCCACGAATATCTCACGGTTGGAAGCGACGTTTCGCAGCATGAGTAGCTGCGCGATATATTCGACGTCTAAAGTACCTCCAACCCCGCGCTTGATATTGCGATCACCGGCTGTCGATTTTAGTTGCTCCCGAATCGACAATACGATCTCGTCGTCAGCCTCGGTCCACGCTCGCTCTCGAACGATTGCTAGAACGGATTCGTCTATCAAGCGTTGAAAGGATGGTTCCCCGAATATACAGCGTGCGCAGCACAGTTGTTGGCGCTGAAGTGCGAGATCGTCCGACTCCATAAAAAAATGCTTGAAGTCGCTAAGTTTCCACGCTAGGGTCGTATTTCGGCTGGGAGAAATCAACCAGTTCTTGGTCTCATACAATCGTCCGCTTCGACCAACGCGATTCGCGGCTTGCACTACTTTTTGCGCAAGCTGTAGAAAGAAATACTCTGCCGAAATAGGTTCGTGATGGCGGCCTGATCCCAGCGGTCGCGTCGTCCCCTCCAAATCATAAAGTATCAACAGGGTGATGTCGCTGTGGTAGTTTGGCTCACGCGACCCAAGTTTTCCAAGCGCCACAACACCAAATCGGCAAGCTTGCCCCTCATTCGTGGTTGGGATACCAAACCTCTTTATCAATCGTCCGTATTGCCAATCGATGGTTTGATGCAAACAGACATCCGCAATGTCCGACAACGCTCGATGAGTGTCTGTGATGCTCTCCTTGCCAAGAACGTCTCGTACGCCGACATTCAGGTGCCTAGCGTTCTTGAAGGAGTGGATAATCGGCTCGAGGTCCTCTGCTCCTCTGCACAATTCGTGTAGCATCAATCCCATTTGCTGTTCTGTCGGCAACCGGTTTAGCATCAACGAGTCCAACAACTCATCGATCATTCCCGGGTTGCTGGTCAAAATCCCGATCAGATAGGGGCTGGCGCCACACAGTCGAACGTAGAGATCGAGCGAAGGCTCATGTGCGCTGAATAGCTCCCATAGGACGCCCTTGCCTCCGAGTGACCGGCAACTGACAGCAAGATTCTCAAGCGTTAAATCGGGATCGGGAGTCTTGCTGATTTTGGTCAGCAATTGCGTTGCAATGCTAGACAAAAAATGTCGACAACGTCGGGTGGAAAGCATGGAAACTTCCTCGCGTGAAAGTTCCATCAAATAGCGGTAGGCAGCGTTCGACCGCTTGAAGCGGTATTTGGCCAAAAGTGCATCAATCCACTCGGGCTTTGGATTCGGATCTAGGATGAGATCGGTTTCTTCCGACGCCTGGTTTTCGTCGGCAAACACCTCCCCTCGCAAGTGATTTCGAATTTGCTTGACCTTGGTCCACGAATCGGCCAATTCCGCATCGAGTTGGTCCCCCGCCAAATCGCCTTTGAAGGACCATTGCTTTGCGAGTGAACACTTGAATTCCATTGTTGAGCAACGACCAAGATCGCCCGCCGCAAATGGCTCTCGAAGCTGTATCGCAAAGACGGTTTCAGACAGTCGACGATAGGCGTCTACAAGAATGGATCGCTCTTGTTCCGTTAAGCATCCCGACTGCGCCAAAGCGTCTATAGCTTGGGAGGTGTTGGCGATCCTAATTGGAATAAGTTCGCCACCATTGATCAGCTGCAAAAACTGGGTCAAGAACTCGATCTCGCGTTTTCGACCAAGCAAAGATTCGACCGTCCAAGCTGGTTTATTCGGCTCTGCGGAATCCAATTCCTTTCCCTCGCGATCGATCTTGCGTTTGAGCGCACCGATCCCGGCGATGTCCGCACGCGTCAAATACCGCCGATATACGAGGGTCGGGAACTCTTCGGAAAACTTGCTCGCAATGTTGGGATTTCCGGCAAGAAAACGGGATTTGAGCAGCCTTAGCCGTTGCCAGGTTCTTCCGTGATTCTCAATGGTCTGAATCCATCTCCGATAATCGTGCACGTGGACCTCATTGGACTTGGTCCCCTCAGGGTTGTACGGAAAATCAACGGAATATCCAAGCCCATCTGGATGGGTCAAAAACGCCATCGCTCGATGGGCAAGACGTCTCAGTTCGTCGACGACAAAGGACTCTCGCGACTCGTCCGGAAGTAGACTGGTGTCGGTTAAGATGACCATTTCAAGTGAGCCACCGAGATCAAGCTCTTGGCCACCAAGCGATCCAAGTGCAATGACAGTGACAAAGTTCGACAAATCCAATATTGGTCCTGTTGATCTCGCGCGGCGATCCGTCATGCGCTCGGCATTTGCAGCGATCAGCGCGGCTGCAATGCCTGCGTCAGCTATCCAAGACAACTGCTGTGCAACAACTCCTGGCGACATGTCTTGAAGGCAAAACGAACAGATAACCCTTAACGACTCTCGTCTACGAAACCGCTTCATGCTCGCAAGGATTTGTTCCTCCTCATTTAGATTTTGGATTTCGCCAATTAGGATATCCTTCAGATGTTCTGCATCAACAGATTGCCCTGCGCTCATCCTTAGCCAATCGAAGCTATCTGGATCGTCAATCAACCACTCGACGGCGGTGGACTCGATTGAGAGCATTTGCAAGAGAGACGGAAGCGCATCGCGATCTCTATCCAAGAAAACCATAAAGCTTTTTGGGATCCGGTTGTTTTCGACAAAACGATGCAATGGGACAAGGCCGCGTTTCAAGTTCGGAAATGCGAAAAGTAGTGGACGTAGCTGAGCGACAAAACTGCTCCGGATGTCCAAATCCGAAGCAAGATTCAGCAAGCCGTCGATTGCGGTCAGACCCTCGTTTGCCACCCCTAAATCTAGCCAGGGGCCATTGTCTTGGTGGGTTTTTTTTTGGCTCAATTCGCTTGGTGACAATAGTGGGCCTAGCGTTAGGTTTCTTAGATACTCTGAAGCAAAATCTGACCATCATAGTACTCGATTATCAACATTTATTAAATGCGGTTGCATCTGCTACAATTTGAATATTCCGACTTATCTTCTTTTGAAAGAAGTACCGTTGGACCTTGCGTCGTTCCAAAACAGTTGCGTTTTGCTGAGCCCAATCGCCGTCGCCTTTGACTCAGGTTAGTCGATTTGCGCAAGTGTTAGAATAGAATACAGCCCGCAAACATCACCAGATCAAACAGGAATCTGCCATGCTTACCATTTACTGTCCTAGTTGCTCCAAAGCACATCGGCTTGCACCAGAACACTTAGGGAAGAGCGTTCGATGTCAGTCCTGTTCGCAGGTATTCGTCGCTCAAAGCGACATTGCCGCCAATGCACCACAATCATTTATGGACGACGGCTTCTTAAGTGGCTCTTCACCCACAACTCCTGTCACTTCTTCCTCAGGGGTTTCGGGGGCATCCGGGGTTTCGGGGAACTCAAGCACCAGCAATGCAGCACCTCGCTCCTATCAATCGCCGGCCGGCAAACAAGGAATTGCGGACCAAATCGATTACTGCATCCACGGCGATGACACGCAGTATGTCGAAGTGACACTCGATCCTGGCGAAACGGTCATTGCCGAAGCGGGATCGATGATGTACATGACCAGCGGCATCGAAATGCAAACCGTGTTTGGCGATCCTTCCAGCAGCGGTGGCTTTTGGAACAAGGTGGTGAGTGCTGGCAAACGCGTCTTAACGGGCGAGTCTTTGTTTATGACAACTTTTACCAATACTCGGCCTCAAGGTCAGGAGCATATTGCCTTTGCCGCTCCCTATATGGGTCGAATCACCCCAATGCATTTAGATCAGATGGGGGGCGAATTGATTTGCCAAAAGGGCGCCTTCCTTTGCGGCGCAAGGGGTATCCAAGTGAGCATCGCGTTCCAAAAGAAAATTGGTGTTGGACTCTTCGGCGGCGAAGGATTTATTATGCAACGATTGCGAGGCGACGGCATCGCATTGGTTCACGCTGGCGGAGCGCTCATGCACCGAGTGCTCAGTCCCGGCGAGCAGTTGAAACTTGACACAGGTTGCATCATGGCCTTGGGCCCATCCGTTCAGTACGACATCCAGTTCATTGGTGGCGTGAAAAACACGTTGTTCGGTGGCGAAGGACTCTTCATTGCGACCGTAACAGGGCCAGGCCCAATTTGGCTTCAAAGCTTGCCATTTTCAAGACTGGCTGGAAGCATCGTAAGTGCAGCAGGCGGACGCGGCAAACACACCGAAGAAGGCTCCATGCTTGGCGGCCTGGGTGGAATGCTAATGGGCTCCAACAATCAGTAGGGAATGGTCGGCTGCACTTACTCCGCCCGCGCTCGAGGCTTGAGGGCCTCGAGCGGTTAAACATGTTGCAACTCGTTTAACCCGCGTAGCGGCGGGCTTCTGAATTACGTGACCTCAATCTGGCTTTTGTGCTAACACCAAGTATTGGGCTCCGAACGGCAACCGAGCTAGGTATGGCTCGATGGGCCGAAGCCATCGTAGCAGGCTTGGAAAATAGAAACAGGTGTCAACCAGTTTGATTTCGAAGCCTGCTTTGTTGAGCAGCCTTTTGGATTCGGGGATCGTCAGTGTAATGGCATCTCGATCAAATGGAATTCGACGCATAACAATTCGCGTCCCTGGATTCCAAGGATTGTTTTCCCAAAAAGAAAACCATCCACCAGGCTTAAGCGACCGATATATATAACGAACGGCGGTTGCCCGAAGCTCGACGGGGATGTGATGAAACACACCATTGCAATATGCTAAATCAATCTCCTCCGAAGGACTATAATCCTCCGATGTTGCAAATTTGGCATTGCTCAACGAGTAACGCATTCTGGCCTGAACGAGTGACTGCTCCGACAAGTCGATACCTATAACTTTTTTTGCTTGGAGTTCGCTCAAAAGGAACTCCACGCTGTTGCCTGTTCCACATCCAAAATCCATAACGGATTCCGTTTTAACCGATCGACCTTGGATTTCTTCAAGTCGTTTTCGCAACCATTTGACTCGACCTGTTGCGAAATAGTCGGAGGATTCGCCTGAGACGCTCAACCCTTGCTGAAGAGCGTTTTCATAGTTGTTCGCGAACTCATCAAATGGCGAGTTGGACATGCTCTCATTCACCCTTGGAACGCAGTCGAGTACGCTGGGCATCAATCCACATATTGATCACTCCCAAAAGAATGGCGGCGACAAACCCATGGAATACGATCGACAAAAAGTAAGCGGCAACGATCAACCTGGACCAATGCAAAGATACCGTTCGCTTGGTGATGTATTCAAGCAAACCATCGCGGATCAAATATAGACTCAAGGAAACACAGAATCCGCTCCATATCGTCAATGGAATAGGGGAAAAAAACTTAGCTGCTATCGAAGCGTAAAAGGAATCGGTCGGTTTTCGTAGCGGCCCGAGGCTAGCCAATCGGTGCGAAATGGCGATCCCAACAAAGGTCGTGAATGCCGCATAACTCAACACGAGGCAGGCGATAAAACGATGGATCATCCAGTCCTCAAGGCTTCCGTTCCTCAGGTAATGTTCGACTGGAAACGCAGCAATCCCGATCGTGGTAACGACACACGCTAAAAAAAGCATGCCGAGAAATCGGTCGGGCCGAACGCTTAGCAGTCCACCTAGAATTGCTGAAAGGAAGCGAAAACCATCACGAAAAACATTCAGTTTACTTTCACCAATTCGTGTCGCATACGGAATCGGAATTTCGACAATTCGCATATGAGTAACAAGAGCTTTGGCACTCATGGCTGGCGTGAATTGCAGACCTGATGGCAATGGTTGTAATTGATGCCAAGCGTCGCGGGTCAAAACTCGCATACCGCTTGCGGCGTCGGTCACACTTCTGCCGGTAAGAAACCCCAACAGTACTGCGTATAGCCAATTGCCAATGCGGCGTACACGAGGCATCTTGCTACCAGCCCCCATTCGGGAGCCGAGAACGACTTCGGCTCGATCGTCAAGGATTTGCGAGCACATGCTTTCGAAGCAAGCCGGATCGCAGGTACCATCGGCGTCGAGAAAACCCAACAAATCACCGGTGCCCGTTTCGAAACCACGTTGGATGGCGGCTCCGTAGCCTTGATTGGTTGGAAGCACTACGACCGTCACGTCCTTGAATGAATGCGAGATCTCGACGGTCTTGTCGGTCGAACCGTCACTGACAACAATCCACTCGATCTTTTGAAGGCCGACCTTGAGACGTATCGACTCCGATACCGCAAGACAACGGGCAAGCGTTGCCGCAATGGCTTCTTCTTCGTTTAGGGCCGGTATCACGACCGTCAGGGTACTTTTCGTTGACGAAATCATGGCAACAGTCTAACGAGTCTCGGTGGATTTTGTGTAGGATTAGACATTCGGTTGCAATGCCAACAAATACTTTCACTATCGATTTGACTTGCCAAAGACATGCAGGATTCGCAATTCCGAGTTTGGTACTTATTTCTAATACAAGTAATCGCGATCGCAGGCGTTTTGCAGTGGCTTGGAAAAATGGAGCCGTTGGCTCAGTTCGACACTGCGAGCTATCGCGATTATTCCTTGGAAAATGCGACTGACGCACTCAACGACAAGCGAACGTTTGTGTATCCCTGCGTGCTCCGATTATTTGTCGCCGCCGACGGTTCCGAGCGATTGATTCCTTGGTTTCAATATTTGCTTTCGGCAGTTTCCGTGGGTGTGTTCTTGGCATCACTACTTCGTTGTGCATGGAACCCTTGGCTGTCATTGGCAGCGGCATCGCCCATCCTAACGAGTCAAATGGTGTTGGAGTACAGCGGCGTATTGACGCCGGATCTATTGGCTCAGTCCTTTGCGGTTCTGACAATCTCGCAATGGTTCATCGTGTTGCACACAGGCAGAAGCCATTGGGCGTTGGTTGGAATGTCCATTTTTCTATTTCTTGCTTACCAGACGAAGCCTTCTTATCTTTTTTTGCTGGCGTTCGCCCCAATTGGCGGCTGGATTGCTCGTTGGTGGCTGAATCCGGACACCAGGAACGATTGGATGGTAGCGTTACGGATTACTTTGGCAAGTTTATTACCCTTTTTGGCTTGGTCAACGTTGCGATGGTTTGTCGTCGGGCACTTCGGATTGGTCTCGTTTGGTGGATACAATATTATCGGAATTGCTGGCCAATTTTTGCAGAAAGATCGGACGACACCATTGAGTTCTGATGTCCAACCGCTAGCCCTTGAGATCCAAAAACAACGAGAGGGAAAACGGGACTGGAACATGGAGCTAAACTACGACAATATGGAATTGCACTTCAATCCAATGGTATGGGAGATTGCGGTCCCAGCCGCATCGAAACTGTATAATGCAGATTCTCGTGTGATGAATCGTCAAATGGCCCGCCTTTCAAGCGAGATCATTCTAGGACAGCCGAAAGCGTATGCGACGTGGCTATGGATGGCCTCGAAGCGTTCGATTAGGGTTGCCATTGAACTGGCTTTGCGCAATCCAATCGCATTGCTTTCGATTCCAATGATGTTGGGAGCATTTGCCCTGCGGTGGCGAAGGAACGGAACTAGGCACGAGCAAGGGAAGACGCAAGAGTACGAGCGGGAATTCCAGATGATGCTTTGGACAGCACTTGGATACTCGATGTGCAAGATGGCGCTAGTGATATTGGTTGAGCCACCCATCGAACGCTACTGCGCACCCGCCTCCGTTTTCTGGCCATCGATCCTAACGATGATTGCCTGCAGAATGATTCTTCAAACGACGGCAACGCCGACTGGGAAATCGATTCCCACAAGAGTTCCTTCGGAATGCGGGTAGGTTCACTCAAGTTGCTGGTTGTATTAGGGGCAAACCAACGCGGATGGCTTGGGATTAATTGAGACAAGCGTTACAGATTGCCTAAACCGATTTTTGCGCACATCTGGTCGTTTGGACAACTAGATCATTTGTT